>JAFTQL010000041.1 GCA_017462795.1 Clostridia bacterium | reverse complement strand
TTGTTCTTTCGTTGAATTCCTTTGTAAATACAGGAATTGCAACACCGTACTGACCAAGAGCAGGTCCTACGGGAGGCTGCGGAGTTGCCTTACCTGCGGGCAGCTGCAGCTTGATATAACCCATAACTTTCTTTGCCATAATTAAATTACCTCCAAATGTGATGATATACGGGAGAATTAAAAAGAAGAATTTTCTCCCTCCCACGTTATTGACCTTGCGGTCGGGGCATGTCCGCCCATGTTTTGCCTCGCCTATGTGGCAGGGCTTACGCGAGCTTTACGCTGCTTGCGTCAAGCTCAACAGGCATATCACGGTTACCTCTCTTGATAAGCACCGTAACTTTCTTCAGATCATCGGATACAGCCTGGATAGTACCCTTGTAGCCCTCAAACAGTCCGTCGGTAACAGTAACAGCGTCTCCAACCTTGACCTTCAGCTCAACGCGTGTGGTCTCGATGTTCAGCTGCTCTACCTCGACATCCGTAAGGGGTGTAGGGCGTGATCCCGGTCCTACAAATCCTGTAAATCCCGTAATGGACTTTACAGCGTGCCAGCTTTCGTCCGTCATTACCATCTTGATAAACACGTAACTGGGGAAAATCTTATATTCAACTTCCTTTTCCTTGTCGCCGTTCTTTTCGATAACGGTCTCAACGGGAATGCGGATGTCGAAAATGAGATCCTCAAGTCCTCTGTTCTCAACGATCTTCTCAAGGCTTGCCTTAACCTTGTTTTCATAACCCGAATAAGTGTGCGCCACGTACCATCTCGGGCCAACATTCATTTCATTGATATCACTCATATCAAATCCTCATCAAGAGAAGAGTTTAGCAAGGGCTCCGATTCCCTCGGAAAAGGCAATGTCAAGCGCACCGATAATTACCGCGCAGATAATTACCACCGCCAATACGATCAACGTGTTCTTGAGTACCTGCTTCCAAGAGGGCCATACGATTTTCTTCGTCTCACTCTTGAATCCTCGCCAAGCTTCTTTCAGCCTGCCCTTTTTCTTTTCCTTTTCGGGCTTGCGGGGCTTGTTTTCAGTCTCAACGACCTTCTTTTCCTTTTCTGCCATATTTCTTCCTCCCAAATTATTTGGACTCTTTGTGAAGAGTGTGCTTGCGGCAGAACCTGCAATACTTCTTGAGTTCAAGCCTGTCAGGATCGTTCTTCTTGTTCTTCTTTGTGTCATAGTTTCTCTGCTTGCACTCGGTGCATACCAGAGTAATCTTGACTCTTGCATCATTAGCCATTTTGCGGCACCTCCCATTAAAATTTATTTGACTCTTCCCTTTTTGGAAAAAGTCTGTGTACCTCCCTCACGGAGCAGGTCGTCCGTGTTTTTGGCGCATCCACGGCACAACAAAAAGCCTACTCGCAGAGGTAAGAACTATTGTACCATAATTTAATCTCTTTGTCAATAGCTTTTCAAAAAAATCTGAGGGAAACTTTTTTCAAAAAGCTTCCCTCAATCGCGTCCTACGCGTCCTTATTATTCCTCATCGAGAGCCTTGAGGTCATCCTCGCTGATAAGGCACTCGAATTTTTCACCACAAGCGGGACATACAAGCTCCTCGGGATCGATGCTCTCGTCAAAGCAGATAGTCTCTCCGCAGGAGGGGCATTCTACCTCAAAGTATTCATCGTCCGCAAGCTCACACTCGTCGTCGCAATTACAACAATCGCCGTCGCACTCGTAGTCGTCGTCATAGTCATCGTAATCGTCGTCCTCGTCGTCGCAGAGTATCTCCTCTACCTCGCCGAGATCCTCATCAAGCTCCTCGACATACTCGCCAAGCTCTCCGACCTCAGCATCGAGATCCTCGATAGCCATAGCCATGTCGGAAACAAGATCCAGCAGAGCGGCAATTACCTTGCCCTCCTTCGAGGACTTGTCAAGCTCCATGCCGTCGCAAAGTCCCTTGATATAAGAAGCCTTTTCGTTAAGTGTCATATGGCACCTCCCAAAATCACGCGCGAGACAGATACTCGCCTGTTCTTGTGTCTATCTTGAGCACATCGCCCTCGTTGATGAACAGCGGAACCTTGATAACAGCGCCTGTCTCAAGAGTTGCGGGCTTGAGCGTATTTGTTGCTGTGTTGCCTGCAAAGCCGGGATCTGTCTGTGTTACCGCAAGCTCAACGAATGTAGGAGGCTCAACTCCGAATACATTGCCCTTATAGGAAACGATCTTACACAGCATCTCTTCCTTGACGAACTTGAAATTGTCGGGAAGCTTGTCGCTGTTAAGGGGAAGCATATCGAATGTTTCCATATCCATAAAGTAGTAAAGATCGCCATCGTTGTAGGAATACTGCATTTCCTTTCTCTCGATATAAGCGTTCTCGAACTTATCCGTGGGGCTGAAGGTTCTTTCAATAACAGAACCTGTGATAACGTTCTTGATCTTTGTGCGGACAAAAGCCGCTCCCTTACCGGGCTTTACGTGCTGAAATTCGATTACCTGATAGACATTTCCGTCCATGTCAAAAGTAATACCGTTCTTAAAATCGCCTGCTACTACCATTTTTGCAGTCCTCCGTTAATTTTATTTAAGCTTGGCGCAGTGAAGCGCGCATTAAATTCATTTTATTATACACCATTTCCGTACAAATTTCAAGAGTTTTTTTATATTTTTCCAAAAAAATCCCCACATTATCCTCAAAAACTCAAAAACTCGCTTTATACACACTGAAAAATGACTGTAAATCCGTGGCAAATATTAAAAATATTGTACGGAATTACTCAAAATCCCAAAATTCCGTTGACAAGACAGCAAAAATATTTTATAATATATATTGATATGTTATTTTTATTATTAATATATAACTTGTTTTATTGAAAGGAATGTTTTATGATAAAAAGCATGACGTCCTTCGGAAGGGCAAGAAACACGGTGGGCGGTAAAGATATTACCGTTGAGCTTCGTTCTGTAAACAACAGATTTTTTGATTGCTCCGTAAAGCTTCCCCGCGCCTTCTCCTTCCTCGAAGAAAAAATAAAACCATATCTTCAGTCAAGATCGGTAAGCCGCGGAAAGGTGGACGTGTTTATCGGCATCAATGTCATTGACACGCCCGATGTTACCATCGGTATTGACGAGGGCTACGCCTCCGCATACATAGCGGCCCTCCGAGCGCTCGGAGAGAGATTCTCTCTGACCGATGACATAAGCGTTATGAGCGTCGCGAGAAACAGCGATATTTTTGTTATCGGCAAATCCGAGGAGGATACGGAAAAGGACTGGGCAGACCTGAGAGTCGTCCTTGATGAAGCTATCGAAAAGTTTCTTGCCGCCAGACAGCGGGAGGGCGAGAACATATGCCGCGACCTTCTGGTGAAAGCGGATGCCATTCGAGCAAGGGTCGATGAGATAGAAAAGCTTTCCCTTTCCGATACGGTAAGCTACCGCGAAAAGCTGGAGACAAAGCTCCGCGAGATGCTGTCCGACAACCGTATTGTATTTGACGAGAACAGGATACTCACCGAATGCGCTATCTTTGCGGATAAGGTGGCTATCGACGAAGAGCTTGTCCGCTTGCGCTCACACTTTGACGGCTTTGCCGATATCCTTGCCTCCGACGAGCCTGCCGGAAGGCGACTTGACTTCCTTGTACAGGAGATCAACAGAGAGACCAACACCATCGGATCAAAGTGTCAGAACTCGGCTATCGCCCGTCTTGTGGTGGACATCAAGTGTGAAATAGAAAAGATCCGTGAGCAGATCCAGAACATCGAATAACGGCGCACACGAAGATAAGGAGAACGCTATGAAATTTATCAACATCGGATTTGGAAATATGGTGGCGGCGGAAAGGATAGTTACTATTGTAAGCCCCGACTCCGCTCCCGTAAAGAGACTTATACAGGACGCCAAGGACGGCGGAAGGGTTATAGACGTATCCTGCGGACGCAGAACGCGGTCTGTTATAATCACCGACAGCGAGCATGTTATACTTTCGGCTATTCAATCGGAGACCATCGCCAACCGTGTTGACAACACCGATATGGACGAAGAGGATACAGAGGAATAAAGGACACATACAATTATGAAAAAAGGACTTCTGATAGTAATTTCCGGACCCGCAGGGAGCGGAAAAGGAACTGTAAACGCTCATCTGCTTGCCAGAGAGGATTTTGTTTATTCCGTCTCGGCAACCACAAGAGCACCCCGACCCGGGGAGATAAACGGAGTAAATTACCACTTCATTACAAAAGAGGACTTTCTCCATCGCATAGAGCACGGCGATATGCTTGAGTACACCGAATATTGCGGCAACTACTACGGCACGCCCAAGAAAGAAGCTGAGGAGGTACTCCAAGCGGGAAAGAACCTGATACTTGAGATAGAGGTCGAGGGTGCGAGAAACGTCAAGACCAAATACCCGGATGCCGTTCTTGTTCTGTTACTCCCTCCATCTTATTCCGTGCAAGAGAAGAGACTCCGCGGAAGAGGAACGGAGACCGAGGAAAAGATACTTGAAAGGCTTGCGCGCGCCAAAGAAGAGATACTTTGCGCCGATGCTTACGACTACGTTGTATATAACTATGACGGCTGCGACACCGAAGCGGCTGAACAGATACTGGGTATCGTAAATGCAGAAAAATGCTCCCTCAGACGAAATCCCACCGTTGCAGAGGACTATCTCAGGACATAGTCCGCAAAAATATTCCCGAAAAGGAATAAATATAACGCTTTTATCGGATAATAAAATAAATATGACCATCCGAGACAATAAAATATAAAATCATTTTTAAGGAGAATAATAATGCTTTATCCCACAATCAACCAGCTTACCAAGGACGAATACAACCGCTACGAGCTTGCTCTCGCCACCGCTAAGTGCGCGCGTATACTTACTGACGAGTATGTTACTCAAAAGGAGGCTGCCGAGAAGTCATCCACAGGAAACAAAGAGGCTGACCGTAATATCATCAACCAGCTCAACAAGGAATACCGTGAGGAGAAGGCTATTAAGAACGCCATCACAAAGATCCACCGCGGAAATTTCAAAATCATAAGAACAGAGGGCGTTACCGAGGATGAGGCTGCTGAGGCTGTCGCGGATATTGAAACAGCAGAGGCAATTGAGACGGTGGACGTATCCGAGACATCGGAGACTGCTACCGAGGAAACCGCAGAATAATAACAGCCGACACAAAGCCGTAAACAAACTAACAGATTCGGAGGCTCTCATGTCCGAATACGCAGGAATACATCTTCTCGATACACCCTACTGTATCGACAATGCGTTCGATTATTATATACCGCCAAATCTCCGCCGTGACATACTCTGCGGAGATTTTGTCACGGTTCCATTCGGAACGGCAAACAGAAAAAAGCTTGGCGTTGTCGTGACGCTTAAGGACTGCCCCGACAATAAGAATATAGACTGCAAACCGGTACTCTCTGTGTGCGACAAAAGCATGTCGCTGTCGGACGAGGCGCTGGGGCTTTGCTTCTTTATCAAAGAACAGACTCTGTGCACAGTCGGAGACGCAGTCAGGGCGATGGTGCCCGCAAGCGCGCTGTCAAAGCTTGAGGAGATATATAAAGCAACAGACATGCCCGTTCCGACTCATACAGAGATAGACGCTCCGACGCTTCTTATTTGCGACTATATCCGCAAAAAAGCAAGCGTCAGCTTTAGTTTACTTAAAAGTAAATACGGTCCTGCCGCCGAGCCGGCTGTAAAAAAGCTTGTCGGCCTCGGACTTATCATGCGGGACTTCGCCGTAAGATCGGCGTCCGAAAAGCACACCGTCTGCTATTCCCTTTCGGTTTCCGCCGAAAGAGCATCGGCTATAGCCAAGGGCGAGGACGGCGAGATACGCCTGCGCTCGGCAAAGCACGCCGACATACTGCTTTACATGGCTACGCTTTCGGAGGATGATGAGATAGACGAAAAGCAATTGCTTGAAGCCTGCACTGCCACCAAGGCACAGGTCATCGCTCTTTGCGACAAGGGTCTGCTCCGCTCAAGGCAGGTGGAGGTAGACAGAGGGCTTGGGCTTGTAAGCTATGAGAAAAAGCACAGAGAGATCAACCTGAATGACGAGCAATCAGAGGCATTCCGCAAGCTTGCGGAGCTTTCCGACTCAGGTCAGGCTCACGGCGCGCTTTTGCACGGAGTTACTGGAAGCGGCAAGACAAGCGTTATGATGAAGATCATAGACCACGTGTTGGAACAGGGTCGCGGTGTTATCGTGCTTCTTCCCGAGATCGCGCTGACACCTCAATCTCTTGAGATATTCTGTTCGAGATACGGCGAAAGAGTGGCAATAATACATTCTGGGCTGTCGTCGGGCGAACGATTTGACACCCACAGGCGAATAAAGAGCGGACGAGCGGATGTTGTAATCGGCACACGCTCCGCGGTCTTTGCGCCGATAAGCGACCTGGGGCTTATCATCATAGACGAGGAGCAGGAGCATACCTACAAATCCGACATGAATCCCAAGTATCACACACGGGATGTGGCAAGATACCGTTGCGCTTACCACAAGTCACTCATGCTTCTCGCCTCCGCTACACCGTCCTTTGAGAGCTACAAAAAGGCTCTTGACGGTAAATATACGCTCATTGAGCTTAACCACCGATACGGCGGAGCTGTGCTTCCCGCGACGGTGGTCGAGGATATGCGAAACGAGGTACAGGCGGGAAATATATCCCCCCTCGGCTCAACGCTTTGCCAAAGACTGATACAAAACAAAAAGGACAAAAACCAGTCCATTCTGTTTCTCAACAGACGTGGATACAATAACTTTATCAGCTGCCGTACCTGCGGAGAGGCGATAAAATGCCCCGAGTGCAGTGTTTCCATGACATATCACACCAATACAGCCGCATATGACAGCGGATATCTGGCTTGCCATTGGTGCGGAAGAAGACTTCCCGTACCCGATGCCTGTCCGTCCTGCGGAGGAGCGCATCTTGCCAGAATGGGATACGGCACACAGCGTGTTGAGCAGGAGCTTTGCGAGCTGCTGCCCGACGCGAAAATACTGCGAATGGACACCGACACCACCACGGCAAAAAGCTCTTACGAAACACTGCTTGGAAAATTCCGCCGTCATGAGGCGGACGTGCTTCTCGGCACACAGATGGTGACCAAGGGGCACGATTTTCCCGACGTTACGCTGGTGGGAGTTCTGCTTGCCGACGCTTCCCTTTACCTTGACGACTACCGCGCCGCGGAACGGACATTTGCCATGCTGACACAGGTCATCGGACGGGCAGGCAGAGGATCAAAGCCGGGAATCGCGGTCATACAGACAAACAATCCCGACAATGAATGTATAAAATTCGCATGCGCTCAGGACTACAAGGCGTTTTATGAAAGCGAGATACGTCTGCGCAAGCTGCTCGTGTTCCCGCCCTTCTGCGACATTGCGTTGCTGACGCTCACCTCCCCCGACGAAAAGGAGCTTGTAAAGGCCTCCGCCATGCTATCGGACAAGATCACGGGCTATATGAAGGGTGAATACTCCGATCTTCCTCTCATGGTATACGGTCCCTTTGAAGCGCCTGTTTACAAGGTGGAAAACAAGTACCGCATGAGAATGGTGATAAAGTGCCGTGCCAACAAGCGATGCCGCGCAATGCTCTCGGAAATACTCAAGTTTTTCTCTGGCTCGGGCGCGCACGGACTTTCACTTTCGGTGGACATAAATCCCACAAACTTATAATTTGTAAATTTTTTTATTCAGGAGATAGATAATGGCTAAACTGAAAATACTTAAGGTAGGCGACAGCACGCTGAGAAAGGTGTGCCGTCCCGTTGACAAAATAACTCCACGTATTCTCATGCTTCTTGACGACATGGTGGACACCATGAGAGCCGCTGACGGCGTGGGGCTTGCCGCGCCTCAGGTGGGAGTACTGCGCAGAGTTGTGGTAATTGAGACACCCGATGAAGGTCTTTTTGAGCTTATCAATCCCAAGATAATCGCATTCTCGGGCGAGCAGGAAAGCGAGGAGGGCTGTCTCTCCGTTCCCGGTAGATGGGGCATGACAAAGCGCCCCATGCACGTTACTGTCCGCGCTCTCAACAGACGCGGTGAGACTGTTGACTATACGGGCTCGGGATTGCTGGCAAAGGCGTTCTGCCATGAGATAGATCACCTTGATGGCAAGCTTTATATCGATATTGCCACAAAGATGCTCGACAACTGAGGTGACCGACATGAAGATACTGTTTATGGGTACTCCCGACTTTGCCCTGTTCTCGCTGCGCGCCCTTGCCGAAAGTGAGCACAGCATAGTGGGAGTGGTAACTCAGCCTGACAAACCTCGCGGAAGAGGCTATGCGCTCACACCGCCTCCTGTCAAGGTATTTGCTACTGAAAAAGGCTTTCCTGTATATCAGCCGAATACTTTGAGAGGCGAGGAATTCGAGACACTTCTCGGAGAGCTTGCTCCCGACGTGATCGTCGTTGTGGCATACGGAAAGATACTGCCGAAAAATGTGCTTGACTATCCAAGATACGGTTGTATCAATGTCCACGGCTCTCTGCTCCCCGAGTACAGGGGCGCCGCGCCTATGCAAAGAGCGATAATCGACGGCAAGAAGGTGACGGGTATCACCACCATGTATATGGCGGATGGCATTGACACCGGAGACATGCTTCTCAAGGACGAGGTGGTCATTGAGGAAAACGACAATTTTGAGGATATACACGACAAGCTCGGCGCATGCGGAGCGGCTCTTATCGTAAAGACTCTCGCGGGACTCGAGGCAGGAGAGATACAAAGACAGCCTCAGGATGACGCCCTTGCCACACACGCAGCCAAGATCACCAAGGAGGACTGTCTTATCGACTGGGCGCTTGACGCAAGAAGGCTTCACGATCTTATACGCGGACTTTCTCCCATTCCCCTTGCGTTTACCCACACGGCTGACGGAAAGCTGTTGAAAGTGATAAAGGCTGATATATTCAAGGAGGACGGCGCATGCGGTCAGGCGGGAGAGGTGATATCCGTTGAGGACGGAATCTGTGTTGCCTGCGGCAAAGGATGTCTGAGGCTGCTCAAGGTGCTTCCCGAGGGGAAGTCCCGCATGGACGCATGTGATTTTGTAAGAGGCAGAAAGGTCAGCAAGGGGGACATTCTCCGATAAACGGCATATGCCTTTCACTTGTCCGCAAGGACAAATTTCATTATGGGCGCTCCGCGCCCATGGAGGAAAACAATGTTCGGATTATTTTATTACGACTGGACGATCTTACTCGTCATTCCCGCCCTTATCATATCCGTTTGGGCGCAGATGAAGGTCTCATCGACCTATAAAAAATATTCCACCGTATACACCCGTGGCGGGCTCACGGGCGCACAGGCGGCAAGAGCCATACTCGACAAAAACGGGCTTGGGCACGTTGGGATAGAACGCGTGAGCGGTCATCTTACCGACCACTATGACCCGAAAGCCAATGTCATCCGTCTTTCGGACAGTGTATACGATTCATCCAGCACCGCCGCTGTAGGTGTAGCGGCTCATGAGGCAGGGCACGCGGTTCAATATGCGCAACACTACGCGCCCATAAAGCTTCGCTCCGCCATTATTCCCATAACCCGCTTCGGCTCTATGCTCGCCATGCCTCTGTTCTTTATCGGACTCATTATGGCAAGCGAGCCCTTCATGCTCTTTGGTGTGCTTCTCTACGCCACCGTGGCGCTTTTTCAGCTTGTAACCTTACCCGTGGAATTCAATGCGTCAAGCAGAGCGCTTGCGTCACTTGACAGATCAATGATGCTGACGCAGGAAGAGCTATTTGGCGCAAAGCAGGTTTTGAGTGCCGCCGCAATGACCTATGTTGCCGCTCTTCTCACCTCGCTTCTCACACTTCTCAGGCTTCTGCTTCTTGTCAGAGGTCGCAGTAACAGGCGGTAAAAATGACTACTAATACCGACACACACTCTCCTCGCCGCATGGCGCTGGAGCTATTGGTAAAGACACAAAAAGCAAAGCAATTCTCAAACATCGCGCTTGATAAGGCGCTTGAGTCCTGCGACCTCGGCGATGCTGACCGCAGACTTGTATCAGCGCTTTTCTATGGCGTCACAGAAAGACTGATCACTCTTGATTACAGAATAGCACAGCTTTCAAGCCGTCCCATGACGCAGATCGATACCCACACTCTGAACACACTGCGTCTCGGACTCTATCAGCTTATGTATATGGACAGGATCCCGCCGCATGCGGCGATAAACGAGACGGTGTCTCTTTGTCCGAGGCGCACATCGGGATTTGTAAACGGTATTCTCCGCGCGCACACACGTGCGGGGGATATCGTTTTTCCCGACGGAGAAAAGTCCTCAACCGAATATCTGTCCGTTACCTTCTCCGTCTGTCCCGCTCTTTGCGAAAAGCTGACGGATATATACGGGCTTGACCGCACAGAGTCCATACTTTCAGCCTTTTGCGAGCAGCCCCCCACCACGGTGAGAGTAAATACAGTCCGTACCACAAGAAATGAGCTTGCCGCACAAATAGACGGCGCGGTATTTACCGGACTTTCGCCCAACGGTCTGAGAGTAAGGGGCGCTGTCAGAGAGCTTTACGGCTTTAGTGACGGACTGTTCTTCGTACAGGATGAAGCATCGCAGATATGCACTCAGGCGGTGGGAGCAAGACCCGGAGATACTGTAATGGACATATGCGCCTGCCCCGGCTCGAAAAGCTTTGGGATGGCGATGGATATGAAAAACACGGGACAGCTTTTCGCTTTCGATCTTCACGCAAAAAAGCTGTCTCTTATAAAGTCTGGGGCGGAGCGTCTCGGACTTGATATTATAAATGTAGCCGTGCAGGACGGCAGAATACCGATCGAATCCTTTTCTGATACGGCTGACCGCGTTCTCTGTGATGTTCCCTGCTCCGGATTTGGTGTGCTTGCGAAGAAGCCCGAGCTCAGGTATAAGGACCCTGCCGAATCGGCGGCACTTCCGGATATTCAGTTGGGAATTCTCGAAAACGCCTGCAGATACGTAAAGCGTGGCGGAACACTTGTCTACTCCACCTGCACTATATTCCCCGAGGAAAACGAGGAAAACATAAAGAGATTTCTTGAGCGCCACGAGGAATTTTCACTGACTCCGTTCAAGGTAGGCGCGCTTGATGTACCTTCAGGGTACATCACCCTTCTGCCCGATACCCACCCAACAGACGGATTCTTTATCGCAAAGCTTACAAGGAGCTGAAATATGAACTCAAACATTACTATCTCCGAGGATGGCAAAAAAACTCACCTTCTCTCGCTCCTTCCCGAGGAGCTTGAAGCGCTGATACTGTCTCTGGGAGAGCCCAGATACCGCGCGAAGCAGCTTTTTGCCCCCATGCACCGCGGACAGTCTCCCGCAGAGATATCCAATATCGGCAAGGTACTCACCGCAAAGCTCTCCGAGGCGGCTGTATATTCTCTGCCCACCGTCAGAAAAAAGCTGGTGTCCGCCATTGACGGAACGGTGAAATATCTTTTTGGTCTTGACGACGGTAACTCGGTGGAAAGCGTTGTAATGAGATACAAGCACGGAAACACCATCTGCATATCCTCTCAGGTAGGATGCAGGATGGGTTGTGCATTCTGCGCCTCCACCATAGGCGGCAAGATACGCGATCTGCTCCCTGAGGAGATGCTTGGACAGATAATTGCCGCGCAAAAGGACATGGGCGAGCGTATATCCAATGTGGTAATGATGGGTATAGGCGAGCCCCTTGACAATTATACAAATGTTATCCGCTTTCTGAAGCTTGTCAACGCCGAGGACGGACTGAATATAGGCTACCGCCATATATCTCTGTCCACATGCGGTCTTGCCGATAAAATAGATGCGCTTGCAATGGAAAATTTTCCAATAACACTATCCATCTCTCTTCATGCCTCGGACAACGAAACGCGAAGCAGTATCATGCCCGTAAACAAAAAATGGAGCATAGAAAAACTACTTGCCGCCTGCAAAAGCTACTACGCGCGGACAGGACGCAGGATATCCTTTGAGTACACGCTGATAGCGGGCAAGAACGATTCCGAAAAAGCGGCTGTCACCTTGGCGGCGCTTCTCAATTCTCATCTGAGAAGCCCCAAGGATACCATGCCCATACATGTAAATCTTATTCCCGTCAATCCCGTGACTGAAACGGGATTTGCAAGCTCGGAAAGAAAAACGGTGGAGAAATTCGCCGCCGTGCTTGAACGCAAGGGCATACGCGCAACGGTGCGCCGCACGCTCGGCGCTGACATAAACGCGTCCTGCGGACAGCTCAGGCGTGAAGAAGAACAGAATTACTTATCTTTTGTGAAAGAAAAGTAAGTAAATATTTTATAGTCTCCCACCAACTCTTTAAAATTTTTGTGTCGCTTTTTCAAAAAGACGACAGCCCATCCGGGGGCGCGAAGCCCTTGGTCGCCGTCCGCGGACGGCGAAATCCCTCCGCAACATAATGTTACTTAAATATCCACTCCTACATATCAAAAACCATATGGAGTCGGATAATGAAATACCGTATACTAAAATTAAAAATAACCGTCAAGTCCTCCGCAAAAAGAACACTCAAAGCCAAAAGACATACGCCCACCTCCATCTGCCCATACCGCCCTCTTCCCGAAGAAGCACAATATGAGCAGAATGAGCAGATAATCTTCGATTCGCTTTTTGCCATAGGCGCTCTTCCCGAGGCGGAAAAGCCGTCACTCGGTAAACGAATGGCTCTTGGATCCTCAAAATTTGCCGCCGGGATAAAAAAGCTTTTCGCTTCCGCTTGGCGTGTACTCAAAAGAATAGCCCGCAATGTATTCGGCTCGCCTTCACGCACTCCAAGTCCCACCGCCTTCTTTGCGGGGACTATGTGCGCCGCTGTTTGCGTTACGGTCATATCCGCCCTCACCGTTCTTGTGGGACTGTTTGGCAGTTACTTTGCCCCCTATGAGGAAATAGTTATTCCCTCCTTTGTGGGCGAAACATACGACAGTCTGGAGCAAAATTCCGACGGGAGATTGGAATTTCTTGTATCGTATAAAAACAGCGAGGAGGTAGCGGCGGGAGTCGTCATGTCACAACAGCCATCGGCGGGGGTGACACGAAAGCTTTTCAGGACCGACAAGTATTGCGCCGTGACCGTTACTGTAAGCGCGGGAAGGCATTTCTACGCCATTGAGGATCTTTCAGGGCTTTCCGAGCGTGACGCTGTGCTTGCACTGCGCAACTCGGGCGTAGCTGTAAATATTATCACCGAGCACTCGGAAACAGTTCCCATGGGCAATGTTATCTCCACCGAGCCCGCCGCGGGACAGCGCCTCTTTGATGACGAGGAGCTTACCCTTTATATAAGCCTCGGAAAGGAGATCCCCATGGTAAGTGTTCCCGATCTTTACGCGCTCAGCGAGGCGCAGGCTCTGTCGGCACTTGAAACGCGGGGCTTGAAGGTAGGTAAGATAACCTATGCCACATCTGACATCGACGCAGGCAAGGTGATAGCACAACAGTATCCCGCCTATTCAAAAATACAAAAGGATTCCACCGTGGATATAACCGTAAGTCTCGGCAACGGATACACACAAAAGACCGTCCCCGATCTGTACGGACTCACTGTGGAGCAAGCAGAACAGCGACTGGCACAGTTCGGTCTTGTCATAGGCAGTATCTATTCGGTGACAAGCGGCGCTCCCGCGGGAACAGTCGTTACTCAGACCCCCATTGCGGGAACACCCATAAACTCGACGGTGATCTCAGTCGATATATATGTAAGCTCATAAAAGGAACGGTATCATATGGAAATATCAGTTAAAGGAAAAATACTAAAGGGTGTTGGCGGACTTTATTCCGTCATCGTTCTCTCTGAGGGCGAATATTCGGGGGATGTCGTCCGTTGCCGTGCCAGAGGCGTTTTCAGGCACACCGGACTGACGCCTCTGCCCGGTGATTTCGTTATGCTCTCGTATGATAACAGCAGAGAGAGAGATGAGGACGGAAAATTTGTTATAGATGAGATAGTTGACAGGCGAAACTCACTTATCCGTCCCCCTCTCGCAAATCTTGATTATCTTTTCGTCACCATGGCGGCGGCAGCTCCCGCGCCGATCCTGCCAACGGTTGACAAGCTTATCTCGATTGCCGAGCATAATAAAATAGAGCCTGTTATAGTCATTACCAAGCGTGAGCTCAATGAGGAGCGCGCAGATGAGCTTCTTAATATCTACAGGGCAAGCGGCTTTACCTGTTTTGCGCTGTCGGCTGTGGAAAATGTGGCTATTGAACCTATCGACAATTTTATAAAGCAAAGCCTGCCCCACAAGACCGCAGCCTTTGCGGGAGCTTCGGGAATAGGCAAATCCACATTGCTTAACCGTCTTTTCCCCGAGCTTGAGCTTACAACATCCGAGATCAGCAGAAAAATAGAGCGCGGACGGCATACCACCCGAGAGGTGAATCTGTTCCCTCTCTCAAGCACACCCGACTGCGGTTACATAGCCGATACCCCCGGGTTCTCAATGTTGGATTTCAAGCGCTTTGACTTTTTTGAAAAGGAAGACCTTGTGGACACTATGAGAGAGTTCGCGCCCTATATAGGCGAGTGCAGATACACAAAATGCTCCCACACCAAGGAAGAGGGCTGCGCCATAATCAGAGCGGTGAGAAACGGCGATATTCCAAAGAGCCGTCATGAGAGCTATGTGGAGCTTTACGACATTCTCAAAACACGAAAGAAATGGGACTGATATATAAAGAGGTAGCGCATGAAAGCATTCATTTATACGGGCGGCAGTATTTTCAAGGATAACATAACCGAGCATCCAAGGTCCGACGACCTTTGCATAGCCGCAGACAGCGGATACAAAAATGCGCTGGCGCTGGGAGAAAGGGTAGATATACTTCTCGGTGACTTTGATTCCTTCACCGAAAAGCTCCCCGACAGCATCGAGATAGTCCGCGTCCCCGCCGAAAAGGATTTTACGGATACACAGCTTGCCGTTCAGACCGCCATCGAGCGCGGAGCTGACGATATAGTTATCATAGGCGGGCTCAGCGGCAGACTGGACCATACCCTCTCCAATATGTCCATTCTTGAGGATCTCTGCAAATTACGCGTCCATGCAGTAATTACAGACGGGAACAACAGAGTCAGGTACTTAAGCTCCACAAGCACGCTGATCGCGAGAAGCGGATATACATATCTATCCATTATCGCCGTAAGCGAGAGACTAAAGGGAGTCAGCATTGAGGGCTGTAAATATCCACTGAAGAATGCCACAATAGCAAGGACCAACCAGTTTGCCGTATCCAATGAGATCACGGGCAATTGCGCTCTCATATCCGTCCGCAAGGGCGAATGCTATATTGTTGAGAGCAGAGATATAATATAAATATAAAAAGACCGCATGCGCTGAAATGACAGAGGCTCATACGGTCTTTTCTCTTGCTACACCAATACGATGTTAAAGCTGTCAAACCACATGGCGGTCTGACAGAGCATACCTTTTTTTCGTATACGGGAGCGAAGCCCCTTTTGCTCATTCAGCTCATCAAAATATTCCTGCCCGAAAAGATCATTCAGAATGCTTGTCGGATCTGAGCGATACTCCGACAGAATACGGTCAAGCTCTTTGTCCATTGCTTTGAGAACACGAGTGCTGAGAGGATCGCTCCCCGTGGCTACGGGACTGACGGATATCTCCGCGGCCTTTCCCAGCCGCTCGGCGCGCTCCGCGGCATATTCCTCATCCAAACCAAGAGTCGCATCCTGTAGGCAGACCGAGCGCAGGCGGCGTGCCTTTGCGTTTTCAAGATGTGCCATAAAGCTTGGCATATAGCAGTCAAACTGAGGGTAATCAAAGGCAAAAAGAGCATCGGTCAGCGCTCGGCGAATATCCTTTTTGCAGTTTGCCGAAGGTATTTCACCCGCCTGAGACATCATCACGTCGTGCGTATATACCCCCGGTAATGTAGCAACGTCGCTCTGCCCGAATCTGGAGCAGATAATACTATGCCCCGCCCTCACGGGCTTTATGTCGCAAAAAAGTCCGTCGGGCAACGAGCCGCAGTCTCCGTCAATATGTGCAATAAGCACCTTTTTGCTCACGCGGACACATCCGCCCCATAAACGCATCAGAGGTCGTATTGCGGAGGCAAAATACACCGTCTTATCCCAAACGGTGTAAAAAAGAGGCTTGTCGCCTCTGTGTCCCTTGGCAAGCAGCAGCTCGCCGCACCTGCCGTCGTAAAGAGCCAACGCATAGGAAAATTCCAGCCTATGTATATATTCCTCACCTTCCTCAAGATACCCCTCCACAAGCGACTGAGAAAGTCCCGTCTTTCCTCTGCCGTGAGCGTCCGCTATTATAGCCGCCGTATAAAGAGACTTGTTGTATCTCGCTGTGAACGGCATAACGTCTCCCGAAAAATTGCGTTCACCGTCGCACAGAATACCGTATTCCCTGCCCACAAAGGCACAGCCCGCCCCGTGAAGCCCGCACATTTTCTTGAGCATGGAAAAGCTGACCGCCCCCCGCTCAAAATCCAAAGCACCGCAAAAGCCTATCATAATCACACCGTCCCGTTTATCAGTTTAGAGTTTAGAGTTTACAGTTAATTGTATGACGGCAAGTCCGCAAATATTTTTGCGGCAAGTCACTAAACCACGCATTTCGGCATATAATTTAACAGAGACTAAATCCCGCGGGAGGTACGATATCATGTGTCGCGCAAATTTGAGAACGCTTATCGGCACCTGCGCCGTGTGCTTTGGAGCGGGAATCCTGCTTTCCTTTCTGCTCCCCGGCTATTTTCTCGCATTCATCGAGGCAGTCGTGGTAATAGCCGCCGGCGTACTTTTACTCGGAAAGCGCCATTAAATCGGAGGTTTTGCTATGAAGATCGTTCTTGTTCATTCACCAACTATCCTGTCACCATTGCTCAGGAAATTCTTTGGAATAAAGAAAAACAAATGAATATTCAAAAAAGCGCCGCAAAAAAGCGGCGTTTTTTCATACAGCCGTCATGCAGCCTTTTTTATCACTTCCTCTTGAAACCCGGCGCGTTTCATGTTATAATTATAGGGATAAAGCAAAAGGTATGGTGTTATTATGAGCGAAGGTTTTCTTCCCATTTCAAAATATGATATGTCTGCCCTTGGGTGGGACAGACCCGATTTCGTTTATGTTACTGGGGATGCGTATGTGGATCACCCCAGCTTTGGCGTGTCGCTGATCTCCCGTGTGCTTGAGGCGGACGGCTTCCGTGTTGCAATACTTTCCCAGCCCGACTACAAAAGCTGTGAGGCGTTCCGCGAGTTCGGCAGACCGAGACTGGGCTTTCTCGTCACGGCGGGCAACATAGACTCCATGGTGGCACACTACACCGCCGCCAAGAAAAAAAGAACATATGACTACTACTCTCCCGGCGGAAAAGCGGGGCTTCGTCCCGACCGCGCGACCATCGTTTACTGCAACCGCATCCGCGAGGCATACGGTGACGTGCCGATAATCATAGGCGGTCTGGAGGCGTCTCTGCGCCGTTTTGCCCACTATGACTATTGGTCGGACAGCATTCGCCGCTCCATTCTCGTGGACTCCCGCGCGGACATACTGACTTACGGCATGGGAGAAAATATTCTGCTCCGCCTTGCGAGACTGCTTGACAAGGGCGTTCCCGTAAAGAAAATACACGATGTACGCGGAACAGTCTATCTCTGCAAGCCTGAGGACAAGATACACTTCCCCGTTGCGGCGGAATTTGACTATGACGAGCTGAAGAATGACAACCGTAAATATGCCGAGGCTTTCGGTGTACAATATAAAAATCAGGATTCTATCAACGGCAAGGCGATAGTTGAGCGATACGACAGCAAAATTCTTGTCCAGAATCCCCCTATGCCTCCACTGGAGCGTGAGGAGCTTGACCGTGTGTATGCCCTGCCCTTTATGAGAAATTACCACCCCATTTATGAAAAGGACGGCGGTGTGCCCGCAATCGCGGAGGTAAAGTTCTCCATAACGCACAACAGAGGTTGCTTTGGCGCGTGCAACTTCTGCGCCCTCGCCTTCCATCAGGGACGCACAGTACGCTCCCGCAGTATAGAGAGCGTGGTCGCCGAGGCAAAGAAGATAACAGAGTTGCCCGATTTTAAAGGCTATATCCATGACGTTGGCGGTCCTACTGCAAACTTCCGCTATCCCGCCTGCAAAAAGCAACTGACTGACGGCGTCTGCTCCTCGCGCAAGTGTCTTGCCCCCACGCCGTGTAAAAATCTTATCGCAGATCATTCAGAATATGTAAGGCTTATTGAGGAAATAGAAAAGCTCCCCAAGATAAAAAAGGTATTTATCCGTTCGGGCATACGCTTTGACTACCTGCTTTGTGACAAGGATGACACCTTTTTCAGAAAGCTTGTCCGCGACAATGTCAGCGGTCAGCTCAAGGTCGCTCCCGAGCACTGCTCCTCTCCCGTACTGCGCTGTATGGGCAAGCCCGATTTCAGTGTTTATCAGCGTTTCCGTGAGAAATACTTCAGGCTGACAAAGGAAGTGGGCAAGGAGCAATATCTTGTGCCCTACCTTATGTCAAGCCACCCCGGCTCTACACTGCGGGACGCGCTTGAGCTTGCTCTTTGTCTCAAGCGGGATCATTACGCCCCCGAGCAGGTACAGGATTACTACCCCACACCTGGAACGGCGTCGACTGTCATGTTCCGAACGGGTATCGATCCCCTTACCATGAAGCCCGTGTATGTCGCCACCGATTACCATGAAAAGCAGCTTCAAAGAGCGCTTTTGCAGTATAACCGTCCCGACAACGCGCCGCTTGTCCGTGAGGCTCTCATAAAGCTCGGACGCGAGGATCTTATAGGCTACGGTGAGGAATGCCTTGTCCGTCCCGAAGGACAGCCCTACCGCCGCTCTGCGTCTTCAAAAAAACAGACCGATAAAGCACGAATCGTCACTGCCGGTAAAGCAAAGCAGACCGCCAGAAACGGCAAGCAAGGCAAAGCTCAAAGAGGCAAGCCGCAACAAAGCAGAAGTGTAAATAAAAGCAATACCAAAAACAACAGAAGATCAAAATAACCCCAAAATAGGCTGTCGCAATTGGTTTTTCCTATTGGCGACAGCCTATTTTTATTTGTTCATACCATCATCCATATAAATCATAATATAATAAAAAAATTCAAAACACATATTGACAAACATTATGTCATATGATATAATACAGTTGGTACAATTAATACAGTTAATACAGATATGCAAAAAACAAGGAGGTGATCGCGTGGCATTCGGTTTTTCGGGTAAACAGGACGTTTATATAGAGATTGCCGAGAAATATGAGCAGTATATACTCAGCGGCATCTATACAAGCGGCGACAAGCTACCGTCCGTGAGGACGGCGGCAGGCGAGATTGGTGTAAATCCCAACACCGTGGCGAGAGCTTACGCTATACTTGAAGAAAAGGGATATATCCGCGCGCTTCCCAAAAAAGGAGCGTATGTGATATACGGTGAGGACAAACCGCCATCCGGGGAAAGCGCTTTGGGCGAAACGGTGGACTGCCGCGCCGTACTCGCGGAGCTGAAAAGCAAGGGCTTGCGCTATGAAGATCTGATCTTACAGGCAAAGGAGGTATTTGAGCAAGATGATCAACATTCGTGATCTTTCACACTGCCTTGGAGGCACAAAAATTCTGGACAACATAAATCTCACTATTCCCGACGGTACTATCATGGGGCTTGTGGGTATCAACGGCGCGGGTAAATCCACGCTACTCCGTCTTATGTCGGGTGTCTATATTCCCGACGAGGGGACAGTTTGCTATGACGGCGCTTCTCCCGCGGACGAAAAAACAAGAGAAAATATTTTCTTTTTACCCGACGATCCGTATTTTACACATCAGGCAACCATAAAAAGCATGCTTGATATGTACAAGCCGCTTTACGGCAGGCTTGACATGGACGTATACCGACGTCTTGTGAGTGAATTTGAGCTTGATGAGAAAAAGCCCATCCGCACCTTTTCCAAGGGAATGCGCCGTCAGGCTTACATTGCCATTGCCATTGCCATACGGCCGAAATACCTTCTGCTTGACGAGGCATTTGACGGTCTCGACCCGCTGGCACGGCAGAAGGTCAAGGAGGAGCTGATTCGCATGGTGGAGGATGACGGTGCGACCGTGATCATATCCAGCCATTCCCTGCGGGAGCTTGAGGACTTTTGCGACAGGTATGCAGTCATTGACAGAATGACGGTAAGCAGCTCGGGCGATATCTCCGAAAAGGTGGAGCGATACTGCAAGTTCATGCTCGCCTTTGCCGATGATATACCCGAAAATATCCTTGACGGTCTGCCTGTGATCTCCATGACAAGAAGCGGAAAGTTTATCAAAGGCGTATTTGAGGGCGACGGCCATGATATTGAAGAAAGGCTCAGGGCGCTGGCCCCCACCGTTATGGAGCAGATGCCTGTTGACTTTGAGGAAGCGTTTATCAACGAGGTGACAAGGAGGAAGGAAAAATGACAAGCTTCAAGAAATATTTTACCTATCACTTCAAAAGCACTCTGCTGCGCGGAGCGGTCATGGCGGTGCTTGCCCTTGCGCTTACCGTCACATCTGTATATCCGGACACCGTCCGCAGCGACACCGAGGTTTATATCCGATCGGATATATCCTTTCTCGGCATTCTGGCGGCAATACTGTGTACAGTCATTCCCATATTGGAGCTTTCCGGCTTTAAAAACCGCAGAAATCTTGACACACTGTTCTTCCTTCCCGTGACCAGACAAAAGATGGCTGTGGCTCATTATATCAACGGACTTATCCATATAACGGTCATCAGCGCTATCTGCTTTGTCACGGCAGCACTGAGGCTTATCGGATACGCGGAGCACCTTAATCTCCTTGCCATGTTTCCCTTCTTCGGCTATACGATATTCGCATGCATTGTCATGTATTCTGTATTTATGTTTGTTTTCACTCAGGCAAACACGGTTGCCGACGGCGCGGTATTCATGGCGATATACGCAATAGCAGGCTTCTGTATTGTAACGGCTATCGGTGAGATAACCTCCATAACATTTATTGAGGGAAGTGCCGAAAACTACTTTGTTTATTCACCGATTTCCGTCTTCACCTCCGAATACAACGGCTATATTACTCCGACCATAAAGTATTTTTATTATGATCCCGACGTACAAAACATTGCAATAGTCTCTCCTCAGTCTCTCGGATTCAATGACTATGAGGCGGTCAGCTTTGTTTTCTGGGGGATCGCGGGCATCGCCTCCGTATTGGGATATCTTTTCACCTTTTCAAGACAAAAAGCGGAAAAGGCAGGCGGTATATCCGACTCTCCCTTTGGCTACAAGGTGCTGATACCCCTTTGCGGTCTGTGCATCTATATTTCAATAGGCACGGCGGACATAATGAACATTATGTATCTCATCGCCATGGCTATCGGATATATCATTTACAGACGCTCCTTCAAGCTGAAGATACCTGATCTTGTCGTACTCGGAGCATTCCTTGCCTTCATACTGTGCGGCTTTATATTCTGAAGCCAAAATAAGGGACTGAATCATGTGACTCAGTCCCTTATTGTATTTAATATTATATTCAATACTCCAGCGCCGAGTAAACAAGGTTTCTCAGGCGGGGATGAACTATGGGCTCTTTGTTATTGAGCATGTGCTGCATGTAAACTATGGATATCTCCTCCTCGGGATCGCTGTGTATATAACAGCCGGTCGCACTTCCCCATCCGAAATCCCCAGGGGTTGAGATAGTTCCGCCCTTTGCGTTGCTGACAAGCGTGCGCACACCAAAGCCATATCCATAACCGACGAAAGCGTCCCAGTTAAAATCGGGACGTGTTTTTTCGTCCAGGCAGTCGGTGCGTATAAGGTCAACGGTACGAGACGCGAGGATGCGGTTGCCGTTTGGGGCTACTCCCTTGTGCGTCCATGTCTCGGCAAACAGTATGTAGTCGTCAAGGCAGGAGATGCATCCCGCTCCTCCGCTCTCAAAGCGAGGTCCAAAGATGTGATCGTTTTTAAGACCCACATCAACAGCCTTGCCAAGCTCATTATCAAATCTGTACTGTGTAGCCATACGGGGAATGAGATCATCCGTAAGGTGATAGTAGGAATTTTTCATTCCTATCGGATCGAAAATATTTTGCTTTACGTACTCTCCGAAGGACTGTCCCGAAACCACCTCAACAAGGCGGGCGAGAACGTCGTGAGAAAATCCGTACATCCAATGCTCACCCGGCTCAAAGCTCAAAGGACGCTTGGCAAAAGCCCTGACTATATCCGCCGTTGAGGGCGCGCCGTCATGCTCCGCCATGCACGCAAGTATCTCGGGAGCCTTCATATTATAGGGCAGCCCGGACGTCATGGTAAGCAGATTCCAGATGCGTATTGGCTTTCTGGCGGGAACCGTCGTTTCCTCTCCGTTTGCGTCCTTGACTCTCACCGTCATTTCTTTGAATTCGGGAAGATATTTATAGACCTTATCGTGGAGCAGTATCTTTCCTCTCTCCAAAAGCTGCATTACGGCTGTTACCGTGATCAGCTTGCTTGCGGAATAGACGAAGAACAGTGCGTCACGTCTGAGCGGTTCACCCGATGCCACATTCTGATATCCCGCGGTATGTCTGTATATCTCTTTTCCCTTCTTGTATACAACTATATCTGACGACGGAATACCCTCTGTCTCATAAAGTCCGTCGATATATTCGGTCAAATATTTGAAATTCATAATTATCCTCCAAAAAACATTATACTCCGAACAGCTTCAGCGCCTCTCTCGCGGCGTTCTGCTCGGCTTCCCGCTTGGATCTTCCCTTGCCGTGACCTATGACATTGGAATTAAGTCTGACCTCTACCTCAAACACCTTAGCGTGGTCGGGACCGCTCTCACGGGTAATGGTATATGTGGGAGTAGCTCCGTCGCTTACCTGAGTCAGCTGTTGAAGCTCGGTCTTTGCGTCGGCGTGAAGAATGGAGTCGTTGTTTTTCTCCACCGCGTCCTTGATGATAGGCAGAAGGAAACGTCTTATCTCATCAAGTCCCCCTACACCCGCATCAAGGTAGATCGCCGCCAGAAGCGCCTCAAAGGCATCCTCAAGTATAGATTGCTGATCTCTGTTTTTCTCCTCACCGTTGCCAAGATAAAGATACTGTCCAAGCCCGATTCCGCGCGCATATGACGCCAGAGACTGAGACTGCACCAGCGCCGCGCGGATATGAGTCAGATCCCCCTCGGGCAGATCTCTGTACTTCTTGAAGAGAAATTCACTTGTAACTATGGAAAGCACCGAGTCCCCGAGAAATTCCAGACGCTCGTTGCACTCAACGTATATTTTCTTGGTCTTCAGCTCATGAGCATAGGAAGAATGAGTCAGCGCCTCCTTGAGAAGCTCTTTATTCTTAAAGGTATATCCAATTTTCTTTTCCAAAATACTGATATCCGCTCTCTGCATACTTCCTCCTGTATAATTTTTATATTTTTAAGCTCTCCGCTATGCGGTCGATCTCTGCAAGAGATCTCTCCGCGAGCTTTTCGTATTTGGCTATATTACCGCCCCTCACCCTCTCGGGCCAAGGCTCGATTATGCCGAAATTTGCTTTCATAGGTTCAAACGAGGATGCACCGCCGACGGCGACATAGCTCGCCATAGCGCCTATCATCGTAGTCCTCGGGAACACGATAGGATCAAGCCCCAGCGCACCTCTTGCGGCGTTTAACCCAGCCACAAAGCCCGAGCCTGTGGATTCAATATAACCCTCAACGCCCGTCATCTGTCCCGCAAAATAAACATTCGGACGGCTTATAAGCTTATAGGTAACGTCCAGCTTACCCGGAGACTCAATATAGGTATTTCTGTGCATGACACCGTAACGAAGGAATTCGGCGTTTTCAAGTCCGGGGATCATTCTGAACACCCGCCTCTGCTCAGGAAAAGTAAGATGCGTCTGGAATCCCACCAGATTGTACATAGTTCCCTCCGCGTTCTCACGGCGAAGCTGAACTACCGCGTGCGCGGTCCTTCCGACCCGCTTGTCCACAAGTCCAACGGGCTTGAGAGGTCCATACAAAAGCGTTTCCCGCCCTCTCTTAGCATCGACCTCTATGGGCTTACAGCCCTCAAAGACCTTGAGCTCCTGCTTGTCAAATTCCTTGAGCTGTGCCTCCTCCGCCGTAACGAGAGCCTCCCAGAAAGCGTTATACTGCTCCTCGCTCATGGGACAATTGATATAGTCCGCGTCGCCCTTATCATAGCGCGACGCGAAAAAAGCAACGTCCATATTTATACTGTCCGCATCCACAATGGGCGCGGCGGCATCGAAAAAGTGCAGTCCCTCTCCAACAAGCTCCCGCTGAATATACTCCGACATCCTATCGGAGGTGAGCGGACCTGTGGCGACTACGGTAATACCGTCATCCACCTCGGTCATCTCACGGGAGATAACAGTTATATTGGGATGTGTGCATATCTTATCGGTAATATATGCGGAAAATTTATCCCTGTCAACGGCAAGCGCCGAGCCCGCGGGAACTCTTGTTGCGTCAGCCGCCTCCATTATAAGCGAGCCCATGCGGCGAAGCTCCTCCTTGAGCAGACCCACGGCATTCGTCACACTGTCGGATCGCAGAGAATTGGAGCAAACAAGCTCCGCAAAGCTTTGGGAGTGATGGGCGGGAGTATATTTTTCAGGCTTCATCTCGTAAAGCTCTACTTTAACTCCCATGCGAGCCGCCTGCCATGCCGCCTCGCAGCCGGCAAGTCCCGCGCCGTATATCTTAATTGTTTTATCCATAAATATCCGTCTTTATTCTTCGGTATTTTCGTAAGGCTTTTTGAATCCGCAGCCTGTTTTTTTACAAACCAGCACCGCCTGTCCCTTCTTGCGGTAGAGCATCTCTCCGCACTGCGGACAGCTTTCGTTTGTGGGAAGATCCCACGATGAAAAGTCGCAATCGGGATATTTTTCACAGCTGTAGAACACTGTTTTATTACGTCCGGTCTTCATAACTATCTTTGAGCCGCACTTGGGACATGGAACGCCGATGTCACGTGTCTTTTGCTTTGTAAAGCTACACTCGGGATAACGGCTGCACGCAAAGAAAGTGCCGAATCTGCCCGATCTCTGAACCATATCCGAGCCGCATCTTTCGCACTTGAAGTCCGCGATGATGGGCTTGCTTGCCTCGGCGCTCGTCTCCTCGCCCGATTCGTTCTGCTTACCCAGCGGCTTTGTATTTCTGCATGTGGGGTAGTTGGGACATGCGGCAAACTTACCGTAACGTCCGTTCTTGACTATCATTTTTGAGCCGCACTTATCACAGATAATATCGGTCTCCTCAACAGGAACCTCCAGCTCCTCGTTCTCCATCTTCTCATTTGCCGCCTCAAGCTCCTTTTCAAAGCCGCTCCAGAACTCACCGAGGACAGCGTTCATATTGACACCGCCGTTCTCGATATTGTCAAGCTTATCCTCCATCTGCGCTGTGAAGGCATAATCAACGATATCCGGGAAGCTTTCCTTCATAAGCTTGTTGGTAAGCTCACCTGTAGGAGTGGGAACGAGGGATTTTCCCTCTCTCTTGACGTAGTTTCTTGATATAATGGTGGTGATGATGGTGGCAAAGGTACTGGGTCGTCCTATTCCCTTTTCCTCAAGGAACTTGATAAGAGAAGCGTCGTTGTATCTTGCGGGAGGCTCTGTGAAGTGCTTGGCGGGGTCGGTGGAACGGAAGGCGACCGTCTGTCCCTCGCGAACGTCGGGGAGACGTATGTTCTTCTGCTCGCTGACCTCGTCTGCGGCGGTATGTGTCTCATCCTCGCTCTCCTCATAAACAGCCATGTATCCGGGAAAATCAACGGTATATCCGCTGGTTCTGAAAACATATCCCGCGGATTCAAAGTCGGCTGTCACAGTAGACAGGACAGCGGACTCCATCTGGCTCGCCACAAATCTCTCCCAGATAAGCTTATACAGCTTGAACTGGTCGGAGGTAACGTATTTCTTTATTCTTGCGGGCTCAAGATCAACACGGGAGGGGCGAATGGCTTCGTGAGCGTCCTGCGCGCCCGCTCTCATCTTATAGACTCTGGGAGTTTCGGGATGGTATTTATCACCGAACTTACTTCCGATATATTCTCTCGCTTCCGCCTGCGCCTGTGCCGAAACTCTCTGAGAATCGGTACGCATGTAGGTAATAAGACCCTGTACGCCTCCGTTTTCCTGACCTACATTGACACCCTCGTAAAGCTCCTGAGCGATACGCATAATACGCTGAGACTGGAAGCCCAGCTTTCTTGATGCCTCCTGCTGCATGGTTGACGTTGTAAAGGGAGGCGCGGGAAGCTTTTTCTTTTTGGACTTCTTGACCGACTTTACATTAAAATCCTTATTTGCAACGGCATTCACCACCTTCATGGCATCAGCCTCGCAAGCAAGCTTTACTTTGCCCTTTGCGTCACCGAAAAAGCGAACGGTAAACTCCTGACCGCCATCGGCGGCGAGTGTCGCATCGATAGTCCAGTACTCAACGGGAACAAATGCCCTTATCTCCTCTTCTCTCTCCACGATTATCCTTGTGGCGACAGACTGCACGCGTCCCGCGGAAAGTCCGCTTCTCACGTTTTTCCAAAGGAATGGGGACAGCTTATATCCCACTATTCTATCGAGTATCCTGCGTGCTTGTTGAGAGTTTACAAGATCCATGTCAATGCTTCTCGGCTCTTTGATAGCCGCCTTGACCGCTGTCTTTGTGATCTCGTTGAAGCTGACGCGCAGAGTTTTCTCAACAGGAATGCCCAGTGCCGTAGCGAGATGCCAAGAAATAGCCTCTCCCTCACGGTCAGGGTCGGTAGCGAGAAATACTTTATTCGCGTTTTTTGCTTCCTTTTTGATCTCCTTGATAAGATCTCCCTTACCCCTTATATTTATATAGTGAGGCTCAAAATTATTTTCAACGTCAACGCCGAGCTTGCTTTTAGGAAGATCTCTGACGTGTCCCTTAGATGCCACTACCTTATAGTTTGAGCCAAGATATCCTTTTATTGTTGCCGCTTTGGAGGGTGACTCCACGATAACAAGATTTGCCATTTATCAGTTTCCTTTCCGAATTCTATATATGCCGTATGGTTTTTATTTCTTTATGTACAGTCCGCCCGGCAGTGATGCCACAAGTCCGCTTATTTCAAGCATTGTAAGGGCGGTTATGACCTCGCCTATGTCTATTCCGTGAGCTGAGACCGCGTCGGGAGTAAACATTACGCCGTCTGGAATAAGCCCGAATATCTTTTTGGTACTATCATCAAGAGACTCAAAGATAGCCTCCGATCGGTCGGCCTTGGCGGGGACAGGTTGGTTTTTCGGCGGCTCGACCACAGCAGGCTCCGCGGAGGACAGCTCGAATTCCGTCTCCGCCGTCTGCCGTTTTTCTTCGGCAGGAACATATCTTCCTCTGTAATAGACCGATGAGACGCCATATTTTTTAAGTATTTTCTCATCAAACTCCGATCTTTTCCTTGCCCATGAAAGACCGCGGTAATCAATGGTATCATGATACAGAAAATCATAATGATTGATGATATCGGTTGCCGAAAGCGCCACATTCGCACCGTTCTTTATAAGGTCATTGGGACCTTCCGAATTGCTTTCGTTGATCTTACCCGGGAGTGCAAACAGCTCTCTTCCCTGCGATATAGCTCTTGAGGCGGTAATAAGCGCTCCGCTTCCCTTAGCTCCCTCCACCACAAGCACGCCTTGGCAAAGACCGCTTATTATGCGGTTTCGCTTCGGAAAGTTACCGGGATTAGGTCGTTCAAAGGGCGGATATTCGGTAATAACAGCCCCTTGCTTGGATATAGCGCGCATAAGCTTTGCGTGCTCCTTGGGATAGGTAATGGAGATACCGCATCCCAGCACAGCCACGGTGACGCCGCCTGACTCCAAAGCTCCGCATGCGCATACTCCATCCACACCAAGAGCCATTCCGCTGACCACGCACACATTCGATGCGCCAAGCTCATAGGATATTTTATACGCAGTCTGCTTTCCGTATTCGCTCATTTTTCTCGTTCCCACCATACCTATACAAAGTCGGGAGTCCATGTTTGGCAATTTACCGAGGCAATAAAGCAGTACCGGCGGATTCTCAATGGTCTTCAGCCTTGACGGATACCGTTTGTCACTGTATCCGATGATCTCAATGCCGTATTTTCTGCAATATTTAAGTATGGAATACGCGCCTTCAAGAGATTTTTCGGAAAGTCTTGTCTTGAGTCGTTCACTGACGCCCTCAAGCTGTTCTATCTCATCGTTTTCAAGTCTGTAAACGTCATAAGGGTCGTCGTATTTCTCCGCGAAACGCGGAAAGTCCTTGGAAGCAATACCGAACTTTTCGGACAGCCATATCCAATACAGATTATTTTCATCCTTCATGTCGGTTATCCCCTTTTGATAATTAATAATGATGCTTGCCGCTGTATCGGAAAATTATTTTGCTTTGATCGTTTCCCATATGCAGATAGCGGCGGCGGCTGAAGCGTTCAGCGATTCCGCGCCCTCTCGCATGGGAATGATAACAGGATGGGTGCATGCCTCCACAGTGGAATCGCAAAGTCCATGTCCCTCATTTCCGATTACAAAGCAGTCTCCGTATGCTATCTCCGTGTCTCCGATCTTTCGCGAGTCTCTGTGGAGCGCTGTGGCATATACACGTCTTCCCTGAGTCTTCAGTCTCTCTACGGCACACGCCAGCTCACAGCTGTCCACCGTTACCGTGGGGAGCTTGAATATAGCACCCATAGCCGCTCTGATCGTTTTGGAATTATAAATATCCGCGCAATCGCGGGACATCACCAGCAGATCGATACCGAGAGCGTAACAGCTTCTCATCACCGTACCGAGATTTCCGGGATCTCTGATCGATTCCGCCAGAAGTATTCTCTGTTCTCTTCTGACATTGTTGCATATGTCCTCGGAAGGTACACGCCTATGTAGCTTGTCGGGCATATACGCAACAGTGACCACTCCCTCGGGTGACTTTTCCTCAGTGATCTTGTCAAAGACCTCGGCGCTCACAGCCACAGCCCGCTCAGCCATGCTACCGATAATGTCGGCTATCCTGCTCTCAGCGTCCTCGCGGTATATCACATGCTTTATGTGAATATCAGAACCGACAGCCTCTCTGAGAAGCTTTATGCCATCAAAGCGGAACAGTCCGCTATCCGTTCTCTTTTTCTTTTCGGCAAGACCGCACACGGACTTGACAAAGGGGTTTTGCCTTGATGTTATTACCTGTCTTTTTTCCGATGCCTCCATGCGGTCTCCTTCCTTTAAATACGTGAAAATACATAAATAAGAGGCTGTTGCTGTTGCAACAACCCCTTTATCAGCTCAGATTAGAGAGCAGCCTTTGCCTTTTCAACAAGCGCTGCAAATGCTTCCTTATCGGAAACAGCCAGATCAGCAAGCATCTTGCGGTTCAGATCGATACCTGCCATCTTGAGACCATGCATAAATGTGGAGTAGTTCATGCCGTTTACCTTTGCCTGAGCAGAGATACGAGCGATCCACAGTCTGCGGAAGTCTCTCTTCTTCATCTTTCTTCCTGCGAAAGCATAGTTACCGCTCTTGAGTACGGCTTGCTTTGCCATCTTGAAGTGCTTGGACTTTGCGCCCCAGTAACCCTTCGCAGCCTTAAGAACTTTATTTCTTCTCTTGCGCGTCATCATTGCGCCCTTGATTCTTGCCATTTTCTTTATCCTCCTCTGTTATCCGTTAATTATTTCTGAATGAGTGTTCTGATGTTTGCTGTCATTGCGTCGCTGAGAATAGCGCCCTGACGAAGGTGTCTCTTTCTCTTTGCGGTCTTGAGACCCGTGTTATGTCTGTGATGACAGTGACCCATCTTTACCTTGCCTGATGCGGTAACAGAAAATCTCTTGGCAGAAGCCTTATGTGTCTTTACTTTTCCCATTTTTATTATCTCCTTTTTTATAATCGAATTTTATATCATAAAATTGCTCTCCGACACACGGTCGGCAGTGCAGTTTACGAACCGAATTATTTGAGCTTGACAGGTGAGATCACCATGCTCATGATCCTTCCGTCGAGTACAGGCTTCTTGTCAACGCTGCCGACCTCGCTGCAGCTCTCCACGAACTTGTTCATTATTTCCTGTCCGATGGAGACGTGACTCATCTCACGCCCTTTAAAGCGCATAACGACTCTGACCTTGTTTCCCGACTCCAAGAACTTGACCGCGTGGCGTGCCTTTGTCTCAAAATCGTGAGTATCGATCCTGCAGGAGAGCTGTATCTCCTTCAGTTCAACCGTCTGCTGTTTCTTCTTGGCTTCCTTTTCCTTTTTGTCTCTCTCAAAGCGATACTTTCCGTAGTCCATGATACGGCATACGGGCGGCTGTGCCTGGGGAGCCATCAAAACTAAGTCGTAACCCTGATCATATGCAAGCTTCAAGGCAGCGTCCGATGACATGATGCCGACAGCCTCGCCGTCAACTCCGACAACTCTTACTTCCTTAAACTTGATCTCTTCATTGATCATTAATTCCTTTGCGCTAATACTAAATACACCTCCATTTTGTCCCATAAGGGCAAAAAAAATCATGCGAAGCAACTTCTCCGCACGACAAACACCGAGATCACAGTACACTTTACCTCGGATTTTGGTGAATATCATACCGTATTCGCCCTGCGATACGGTGAGAACGGAGTGTTCTTCTTCTTTTTGCCTGTTTATTTTACCACATCTTCTTCCATATGTCAACCCCTTTTTTAAAAAAATTTTTTTTAGTTTTTACATAATTTATTTATCGGTAGCCCCCATCCCCTCAAAATATGGTGAAGCCCATCCATAACTGTAAGTAAACTCTAAACTTTAACCTGTTAACCAAAAATGTCTCTTCAAAAATTTTTCTCACGTATCTCCGCCACTCCGTCAACGACATTTGTACGACATACAGGCGGAGTCAAGAGGTAAAAGTGACAAAAAAGAGGTTTTTTTATGAGTTTTTTTCTATTGTGTATCTTTTTTAACGAAAAATTCGACAAAAAATCGTGTAAAATGGATATTTACAAAATCGGGTTTTCAAGGTATAATATTAAGGCTGTCGGCGGCACCAACTCCACAGCGTCACGCACAACGGTCATACGTATCTGCGGAATATCAAGCTTATGATATCAGCGCGCAGAAACGGTTTCGGTTGTGCTTTTTTTATTTTCCCTACCCATTTTTTGCAACAAGATGTATTGGATTTTAATAAAATTTAAAATAATTGAAAAAAGTGTGGAAATCCGCGTGAATATATGTTATAATATAATGAATAATTGTTTTGAGGCAAAGAAATAAGCAATGGTGTTCGGATCCGCGCTTCAATACGGTTATCTCACAACCACAGCACACCCCCCGAAAGGATATAAAGATATATGTCAAAATATATAGTTAAAATAAAAAAACTCACCCTGCCCGTGATCCCCGTCAGAGGACTGGTGGCTTTCCCGGGCGCGACCATCAACTTTGAGCTGACCGAGGATATAGCCATAAAGGCGGCGGAGGCGGCGTTTGATACCGACTCCCCCATACTCGTCTGCACATACCGCTCGCCCGACTGTGAAAATCCTCTGCCTGACGGACTGTTCCGCACAGGTACGGTCTGCAAGATCAAGCAATCTGTAAGATCTCCCGAGGGCGGCATGAGGATACTCGCCGAGGGCTATTCCAGAGCGGCGGTCACGGAGTTCCGTCTCTTCGCCGACTACATACTCGCCGAGGTCAACTCCAAGACCCACACCGCATCCGACGAGGACGCGATACGTAACCAGGCATACTGCCGCGCCATAATATCCGAGGCAAAAAAGCTTGCCTCCTTCCTGCCCTCTGTCAGCGACGATATGCTGACAACAGCGTCGGGCATCAAGACTCCCGCTCTTCTCGCCGACTTCATTGCGGCAAACATGCTGGTCAAATTCACCGACAAGCAGCTGATTCTGGAGTGTTTCGACCCTGAAAAGCGTATTGAGCTTCTCATAGCTCTTCTGGAGGAGGAATCAGGTCTTCTCGCCTGTGAGATGGATATACACAAAAGAGTCCGCTCCAATCTCAATCAGAATCAGAAGGAATATTATCTCCGCGAACAGATACGCGTTATCAAAAACGAGCTCGGAGACACCGACGAGGCCGACGAATACTTTGACAGGATAATGGCGGCAAAGCTGCCCGACGAGGTAAGAGAAAAGCTGCTCAAGGAAAACGAGAGAATGTCCAAAGCGCCCTTCGGTTCTTCGGAATCCACCGTGGCGAGATCATACCTCGATACCTGCCTTGAAATACCGTGGAGCGTATCCACCAAGGACAGAGTCAATATAGCTTCCGCAAAAAAGATACTTGACAGCGACCACGACGGACTTGACAAGGTAAAGGAAAGAATACTTGAGTACCTTGCGGTAAAGCAGCTGAATCCCCAGCTTGGAAATCAGATACTCTGCCTTGTAGGCCCTCCCGGTGTCGGTAAGACATCCGTGGGCGCGTCCATAGCCAAAGCAATGAACAGAAAATATGTGCGTGTTTCCCTCGGAGGCGTGCGCGATGAGGCCGACATAAGAGGTCACAGAAAGACTTATATCGGGGCTATGCCCGGAAGGATCATCAACGCGCTGATACAGGCAAAGGTAAACAACCCGCTCATCCTCCTTGATGAGATCGACAAGCTGACAAGAGACTCCCACGGAGATCCCGCGTCGGCACTCCTTGAGGTGCTTGACGGCGAGCAGAACAAGACCTTCCGCGATCACTTTGTGGAGCTCCCCTTCGACCTGTCCGGCTGTCTGTTCATAGCTACCGCCAATACGCTTGACACAGTTCCACGTCCTCTGCTTGACAGAATGGAGGTCATTGAGCTGAAGTCATATACAAAGAATGAAAAGATATCCATTGCTCACAACCATCTCATTCCCAAGCAGCTCAAGCGCCATGGGCTTAATAAGCGCATGGTAGCCATTACTGATGACGCGATAGCCGAGATAGCGGACTTTTACACCCGTGAGGCGGGAGTGAGAAACCTTGAGAGAGCTATTGCGGACATCTGCCGTAAGGCGGCAAAAAAGCTTGTTGAGGAAGAGCAGTCTGGAAAGATAAAGGTCACAGCAGCGAATGTTGAGGACTATCTCGGACCGCGCAAGCGCCTTCCCGACTCCATCTCCGATGAGGATGAGGTCGGTACGGTCAACGGTCTTGCGTGGACCGCGGCAGGCGGCGACATGCTCAGGGTAGAGGTAGCGGTGCTTGACGGCACGGGTAAGATAGAGCTTACCGGATCTCTCGGTGATGTCATGAAGGAATCCGCCCGCATAGCTGTAAGCTACGTCCGCTCAATTGCTGCCGACTACGGCATACCCACCGACTTTTATCAGAAGAAGGATATACATATCCACTTTCCCGAGGGGGCTGTTCCCAAGGACGGTCCTTCGGCAGGTGTCACCATGGTAACGGCTCTTGTCAGCGCGCTGACCGGCAGAGCGGTCCGCCGTGACATTGCCATGACGGGTGAGGTATCGCTCAGAGGCAATGTGCTTGCCATCGGCGGTCTTAAGGAAAAGACCATGGCGGCATACTCCGCGGGAGTAAAGGAAGTCCTCATCCCCGCAGACAACGAGAGAAATCTTGACGAGGTGGATACCGTCGTTCGCAAGAATCTGAGATTTGTTCCTTGCAAAAAGGCAACAGACGTGCTTGCCCATGCGCTTTGCCCTGTGGTGAACACTGTTACCACGGGAGCAAAGAAAACAGATGCGGAGGAAAGAACGGAAATAGAGATAATCGCTCCCGCAAAGATCCCCGCGGATAAGGCAAAGATCCCCGTCGCAAGATAAAACGGCGACAAAAGTTAAAAATATGTATAAGCAACAGGTAGGATCATGGCTATCAACATACAAAACACCAACCTTAAAATAAGCGCGGGCGTTCCCTCGCAGATACCGGGCGACCCCAAGCCTCAGGTGGCTTTCTCGGGGCGCTCCAATGTGGGCAAAAGCTCGCTGATAAACACGCTTCTCGGCAGAAAGTCGCTGGCTCGCGTCAGCTCATCTCCCGGAAAGACCATAACCATCAATTTCTACGACGTTGATAAAAAGCTGTACCTCGCCGATCTCCCGGGATACGGTTTTGCAAAGCGTAATCCGGAGGACAAAAAGAAGTGGTCGGCACTGACAGACGGCTATTTCACATCAAATAAGAATATCGACCGACTCGCTCTTGTAGTCCAGCTTGTGGACAGTCGCGTAGGTCCAACCAAGGACGACGAGATGATGCTTGAATATCTTCGCGCGGCGGAGCTGCCCTTTGTCGTTGTCGCGACCAAGACCGACAAGCTCAATGCCACGGAGCGCAAAAAAAATCTTGAAGCGATAGCAGCTCATCCTCTCATAGCAGGCGAAAAGGTGATCCCCTTCTCCTCTCTCAAGGGCGAGGGTAAAGACGAGCTCTGGAAAACCATTCTCGCCTACGCAAAATTCTAAGCAACAGAAAGGCTGAACAATGACACGGCTCATAATCACCCGCCACGGTCAGAGCATTGCCAACGCGGAGAAACGCTTTGCGGGACATTCCGATTTTGATCTTTCCGATATCGGCAAGCATCAGGCAGAGCTCGCGGCGGACTATATTTGCGAAAAAGAAAAAATAGACTTCATATATTCAAGCGACCTTAAAAGAGCCTACAATACCGCCGTTCCCACGGCAAAGCGGCTGGGGATGGAGATAATTCCCACCACCGAGCTGCGTGAGATATTCGCCGGAGAGTGGGAATCCCTAACCACCGATGAAATAGCGGAAAGATACACAGCCGACTTTGATATCTGGCGAAACGATTACGCAAGATCGCGCTGTACGGGCGGAGAATCAACGGCTGAGGTATACGAGAGAGTTGTAAAGGCAGTATGCGCCATTGCGGAAAAGCACCCGGGTAAGACCCTGCTTCTGTCCACCCATGCCACGGTGGTAAGATCGCTGTCAGCATATTCGCTTGGGCTTACAGCCGAGCAGGCGGGCGACATTCCCTTTACGCACAACGCTTCAATAAATATTTTCACATATGAGAACGGAAGGCTTATCCCCGAAACACTTAATATAATCGAACACCTCGGAGATACAGTGACGGGTGTTCACAGATCATTCTGCAAAAACGCAAAAGGAAATTAAAAAATGGTACTTCACGAACATCTTGATATAAATGAAAAGGGTCATCTCACCATAGGCGGCGCGGACACGGTGGAGCTGGCGAAAAAGCACGGCACTCCTCTTTATGTGCTTGACGAGAATGTAATACGCAAGCAGTGCCGCACCTATCGCGAGGCAGCTATACGCTGCTTTGGCGAGGACGCGCTTCCGCTGTATGCATCAAAGGCACTTTGCTTTACGGGTATCTACAAGCTTGCCGCCGAGGAGGGCATGGGTATTGACTGCGTGTCGGGCGGAGAGCTGTACACTGCCAAAAAAGCAGGATTCCCCGCCGAGCGCATATATTTCCACGGTAACAACAAGACCGACAGAGACATTTCCGACGCAATGGATATGGGAGTGGGAACATTTGTGGTAGACAATCCCGACGAGCTGTCCGCCGTAAGCGCGGAAGCTGTACGTAGAGGTATCACCCAAAGGATACTGCTCCGCATCACCCCCGGCATTGACCCCCACACCCACAGAGCCGTGGTCACAGGCAACGTAGACTCCAAATTCGGCAACGCTATAGTTACAGGTCAGGCGATGGATATAGTAAAAAAGGCTATCGCGACTGACGGCGTGGATCTTGTGGGACTTCACTGCCACATCGGCTCTCAGATATTTGATATCGATCCCTTTGCGGACGCAGCAAAGATAATGACAGAGTTTATGGCTCGGATAAAGAGCGAATGCGGATATGAGATAAGAGAGCTGAATCTCGGCGGCGGACTTGGAGTAAGATACACGGAGTACGACAGAGATATAGATTACGCCGCGTGCATAAAGGACATTGCCGAGGTGGTATCGGGACTTTGCGAAAAGAACGGCATAAGAATGCCCCGCGTTATCCTTGAGCCCGGACGTTCCCTTGTGGCGGCGGCGGGAATTACCCTTTATACAGTTGGTGGAGTCAAGGAGATACCCGGCTTCAAGAATTACATCTCAGTTGACGGCGGTATGCCCGACAATCCCAGATACGCACTCTACCAGTCACAGTACACCGCGCTTATCGCCAACCGCGCAAACGCTCCCCGCGACTTCCGCGCAACGCTTGCCGGAAGATGCTGTGAGTCGGGCGACCTTCTCGGAGAGAACATGGAGATACAGCACGCGGAAAGAGGCGACACGCTTGCCGTCCTCGTCACGGGCGCGTACAATTACTCCATGGCGTCAAACTACAACCGCATTCCCCGTCCCCCCGTTGTTATGATAAGAGACGGAGAGGACAAAGTTGTTGTAAAGCGCGAGACATATGAGGATCTCACACGAAACGACATATTCTGATAGTCTCCCGAGGTAATACCATATAAGGAGATATTTAATGTTAAGTTCACTTTTTTCGGGGAACATACAGCAGTTTCTCATGGAGTTTCTGCTGAGCCTCCCCATTGTGTTTCTTGCCCTCTCCGTGCATGAGACAGCCCACGGATATGTGGCATACAAATTGGGAGATCCCACCGCGCATAGTCTGGGAAGACTCACCCTCAACCCGATAAAGCACATTGACCCATTTGGTTTTTTGTGCATGCTGTTCTTTGGATACGGATGGGCAAAGCCTGTTCCCATAAACACACGGTATTTCAAAAAACCCAAGAGAGACATGGCGCTCACAGCCCTGGCAGGCCCTCTTTCAAATATACTTCTCGCAATCGTTTTCGCGCTTCTGATGCGAGCTGAGCTTGCCATATGGGAGGCTGTACAGCCCGAGAGCTTTACGCTGTTCTGGTACACACTGGCTCTCCCCTCGGAATTTTCGGGACTCTGCTTTTACTGGCTCTTTCAGTTTATGATAATCGGCGTCAGTCTCAATGTTTCACTGGCAGTGTTCAATCTTATTCCCGTACCGCCCTTTGACGGCTCGAGAATATTCCTTTCCATGTTACCCTCGAAGATATACTTCAGGATCATGCAATATGAAAGATACATCTATATTGTTTTCATGATAGTGCTTGTTATGGGATTTCTGGACACTCCTATCGCATTTGTCACCGATTTCTTTATCGATCTTGTGCTGAGAACGGTCTTCTGATGTTTTCTGAGCTTCTTTAACACTACAAATCTTATTCGCGAGGTATAAATGGACGCAATCACATACCGTCTTGACCAATTTGAAGGTCCTCTTGACCTTCTGCTTACCTTGATACAAAAGAATAAAGTCAGCATCACCGATATCCCCATCTCGCTCATCTGCGATCAGTACATGGAGTACATCACGGCGGCGCAGGAGCTGGATATGGACATTGCCTCCGAGTTTATCGTTATGGCAAGCGAGCTTATGCTCATCAAGAGCAGAATGCTTCTGCCCAGAGAGGAAGAAGAGGCGGACGATCCCAGAGCCACACTTACCGATGCCCTGCTCCGTTATCAGCAGGCAAAGGAAGCGGCGGCAAAGCTTGCTCCTCTGTACGCCTTCTACAGCGGACGTATGGTAAAGGACACCGACGAGATATCGGTGGATAAGACCTACGTCCACGATCAGGACGTTACCTCGCTATGTGCCGCCATCAGGCGCATAATCGCATACAACAACGCCCTTGAAAAGGCGGCGACGACCACATTTACGCCCATGATAAGCAAGCCCATCATACCCGTTGAGATAAAAATAGTTTCCATACTCAGAAATATTGAAAAGCGAGGCATTGCCACACTTGAGGATCTTATAATAGGTGAGGTCACCCTCCCCGATCTTATCGCGTCCTTTCTCGGCGTGCTTGAGCTTGTAAAGATACGAAAGCTATTGGTGGCGGATGACGGCGAGGAGCATGACAACGCACTGCTGAGCGCCTCCACACGGTTTATACTCAACACGGACGACTCCACTGTCAGTGAGAGCGAATACGATATCAGCGGCATGACCTCAAATGACCTTACGGGAGAATAATAGCATGAACGAGCAAAACAACACACAGGTAGATCAGCTGAAGAATATTGAGGGAGCTATAGAGGCGATACTGTACGCCGCAGGCTATCCAGTTAAATACACAAAGATCGCGGAGGTGCTCGGACTCGACCTGCGCAATACCAAAACGCTTATCGAGCATATGGCAAAGGATCTCAACTCTGAAAAGTCAAAAAGAGGAATAAATCTTCTCACCTTTGAGGATACCTGCCAATTCTGCACAAAGGAGCAGTACGCGCCTTATATCAGAGAGGCTCTCGGCATCCGTCGGGGCGGAAATCTGTCCGCTTCCTCCATGGAGGTGCTTGCCATAGTGGCATACAATCAGCCGCTTACAAGAACATTTGTAGATCAGGTAAGAGGCGTTGACAGCGCGTATGCCATGAACTCGCTTATAGACAAGGGGCTTATCGAGGCCTGCGGAAGACTGGACGCCCCCGGACGCCCCATGCTGTATGTCACAACGGAAAAGTTTCTCCGTGTGTTTGGCATCAGCTCACTCTCTGAGCTTCCCGCAACGGAAACGCTGCTGCCTCCCAAGGAGGAGCTTCCCATAGTCGAAGACGGCGACATGACAGACGACGACGCGGGAGTGACCGCGGCTGAGGAAAACGAATAAAATACATAAAAAATACCGATAATCCAAAAAAGTAAAACGGAGGGAAAATATGACGGCGCTGAAGGTCATCGGTTGTATACTGCTATTCTTTGCGTTCATACTTTCTCTACGCGCAAAGGTAACAGTTGAATACAGCGATGAAGTCAGACTTTTTGTCAGAGTTCTGTGCTTCAAAATAAAAATTCTTCCTAAAAAAGGCAAGAAAAAAGGTCCTTTCTCCATGAGTGAAAAAAAGGCAAAAAAGATAAAAGAGGGACTGCGAAAAAAGGCTTTAAAGAAGAAACAGAAGAAAAAGCAAAAAAAGATAGAAAAGGAACAGGAAAAGGCAAAGCCCAAGAAAAAGAAGAGCTTATCTGAGATACTCGACATTATCTCCATGGTCAAGGACATCGTTGTTGTCGTGATCAAAAAATTCTTCGGTCATCTGCGCATCGACCTTGCAAGATTCAAGGTAACGGTTGCCACGGGGGACGCGGCTACAACGGCTATCGCGTACGGCGCTATCTGCGACGCGGCTCTTCATTTGTTCCACATTCTCGAGCCCATCAAGGGCTTTGATCTTCCCGAGGCAAGGGACATAAGCATTGATGTTGATTATCTTTCGGAGAGCATCTCCGCTGATATAAAAATATCCTTCGCGCTCCGCGTATGGCATGTTTTCCATGTTGCCTTCGCCGCGCTGGGACAGCTAATCAAGCACATGGTAAAAAATAAAAGTAAATAATAAATTCACATCCACATAAACAGAAAGGAAAAAGTTATGGCAAACGAAAACAAAATTCCCGAGATAATCCGCTCTTCCATGGAGAACATACGCTCTATGTTTGACGCAAATAAGGTAGTGGGAGATCCTATCACCACTCCTCAGGGTACGACTATTATCCCAATATCCAAGATATCAGTCGGCATTGCCGCGAGCGGATTCGATTACAATCCCAAGAAGGACGCTCAGCCCCGTCCTCAGAACTTCGGCGGTGGCGGCGGAACAGGACTTACCGTAAATCCCATCGGCTTCCTTGTTGTGGATGCAGACGGTGATGTAGAGTTCCTCAATGTTTCCACCAAGGGCAAGCCCGATCCCGTGGATCAGATCGCCGATCTTGTTGAGCGCGCTCCCGATATTATAGCAAAGATCAAGGATCTGTTCGCTAAGGACAAGGAAGATATCTGAATTAAATAATGTCTGCTCTCATATATTGTATATTGAAGAAAAATTACATAATGTGAGGGCAGATCATGAAAGCGAAGACCAAAGCTTTTACAGCGTTTTTTATTACCGTAGCGATCCTTTTACAGACGGCTACTCTTTTTTGTCATGCCGCTCCGCTTTCACTGTCGGCTCAGAGCGCCGTTCTTATGGACTTTCACAGCGGGGCTGTTCTTTATGAAAGCAACGCAAGGCAGAGAATGGGAATGGCAAGCACCACAAAGCTGATGACGGCACTGACGATAGTCAGGCTGACGGATACCGACCTTACGGTGACGGTATCAAAGGATGCGGTGGGTATCGAAGGCTCATCACTATATCTCTTTGAGGGAGAAAGGCTGACGGTGGAGGAGCTGTTGTACGGTCTGCTACTGTCCTCAGCCAACGACGCGGCGGCAGCTCTGGCAATATTCTGCTCGGGCAGTATCGGAAAATTTGCTGATGAGATGAACAACTTAGCCGCAGAGCTCGGACTTGAGGATACACATTTTGTAAATCCGCACGGGTTGTATGATGAGGATCACTACACCACCGCCTATGACCTTGGGGTCATCGCGAGAGAGGTGCTCAAGAACGATCTTCTCCGCAAGATATGCGCTACCTATAAAGCCCCCCTTCCCTTGAACGGAGAGGCGGGAGGCAGGCTGGCTGTAAATCATAACAAGCTGCTACGAAGCTATGACGGCGCTATTGGCATGAAGACCGGCTTTACCAAAAAAACAGGCAGGTGTCTTGTAAGCGCCGCCGAGCGAGGTGGGCTTACTCTTATCTGCGTAACTCTCAACGCGCCCGATGACTGGCGGGATCACACCGCCATGCTTGACTACGGCTATGAGAATTTCGAGAGACGCGTTATAGCAGAGGCGGGTAAGTTTGAGTACGGCATTCCCGTAACGGGAGGAGTATACGAGCAAGTCACGCTTCGCAATGAGTCCGCGCTGATACTCACAATGCCTAAAAATTCAGCGGATGTCGAATATCTTGTGGAGTCCTCTCACCGTTTTCTTTACGCGCCAGTAACCAAAGACACGCTGTGCGGAAGAGTGACGGTCACGTTCAACGACCAATCGGCAAGCTCTGCGCTCAGAGCGGGGACGGACGTGGAGGCAAAGCGAACAAAAAAGAGTTTTCTGCAAAGGATAGCAGATATATTTAAGGACTGAAAAATGGCTTTAGTAAGATTACAGAAATATTTCACCGACTGCGGCGTTATGTCGCGGCGCGCCGCCGAGGAACAAATAAGGCTGGGCAAGGTGAAGGTCAACGGCGAGATAGCTACCGTGGGAACGGTGATAGACGCCGGCGTTGACAAGGTGGAATACGGAGGAAAAATAATCATTTCCCATTGCGATGAAAAGATCTGCATAATGCTCAACAAGCCCCGCGGTTACGTCACCACCATGTCAGATGAGCGGGGACGGAAAAACGTGAGCATGCTTGTGGAGGATCTTGGTGTAAGGGTTTATCCTGTGGGACGGCTTGACATGGACTCCGACGGACTCCTGCTCATGACCAACGACGGCGCGCTTGCCGATATTCTCACTCATCCAAAGCACGAGATACCAAAGATATACCGTGTCAGCGTGCGCGGTCAGGTGAGCGACACACAGCTTGATGCGCTCAATAAAAGCATGGTGATCGACGGCTACAGAATACAGCCCGTGAAGACCGTGCGGCTTCCCTTCCCTCATTCCACTCCCGATACCACCATCCTTGAGATGACACTGTTTGAAGGACGGAACAGACAAATAAGAAAAATGTGCGATACCCAGTCGCTGAAAATAAAAAGGCTTTGCCGCATAAGCATCGGTAAGCTGTGTCTCGGAAAGCTGCCTTCGGGTAAGTGGAGGCGGCTTACAAGATCCGAGATGGAATACCTCAGAAGCGGCGGAGACTCAAAGCAACAGAAAGGAAAATAACGGATAATGCTGAAGGTTTTACCAATACAGACAAAGAATGAGCAGAAGGAGATCTGCGAAAGATGCGGAGTTGAGTTTAACGCCGATCTGCTGGCTTACGCCGCCTCCGTAGACGACACGCTTGCGGGTGTGTGCCAGTTCAAGCTGACGGATAAGGGAGGCGTGATATACGATATAGCTCCCACGCTTGATCATTACAACCGTGAGGCTCTGTTCGTAATGGGCAGAGGCGCTCTCAACTTTATTGACCTGTGCGGCGTACATTACGCTACATATGTCGGAGAGGTAACCGACGAGCCTCTGCTTTTGCAGATCGGCTTCAAAAAAGACGGTGACGGTGTATTCTCCGTCAACCTTGAAGGATTTTTCACAGACCACTGTCATTAAAAATATGGCGTATACCGTCGGATAAACCGATTAATTGTTTAATATCGGTTGACAAATACGCCTATGTATGTTATAATTATAAAAGTGAAATAAAAAACAAAATCCGGCTCTTGCCGAATGAAAGGAATTATCATGACAAACGAAATAAGCCTTGTATTTCTATTTAAAATTCTGAAATCATCTTGGTGGAAAATACTCATAATAACTCTTGTCGTTATGCTTTTGGTTGCGGCTGTAACAGAATTTGCAATAGACAAGCAGTACTCTTCTTCTACCGAATTCTATATCATCAATAGCAGTGTGACCTCGGAATACACCACCTCGGCGTTGCTGTCCGCTGTTGAGTATCTTGCCAACGACTATATTGAGATCATACTCGGAGACCGGATGATAGATCAGATAATTCAGGATCTGACCGCCAAGGGCTACACAGGCTGTACTCCCTCCAATGTCAGAGCAATGATCTCCGCAAAAACATCAGCCGAGTCCTCTATTTTCCAGATAACAGTTACTCACACTGACAAGAACGTAGCCTACTACGTTTCGGAGTCCATAAAGGAAAACGCTCCTAAAATAATAAGAGAGATCTCCCGTCCCAGCTATGTTTCCAATATGTACAGAAAAGAGACGGTAAAGAACGAGAACGGTGAGACAGTTGACAAGTATGTTCTTATCACCGAGGCAGATCTTGAGTGCGTAACGGTTATCCGCTCTCCCGAGCTTGCAAGAACTCACGTATCTCCCAGCCTTCTCAAGAACACATTTATCGGAGGCGTTCTTGCCGCATGCTTAGCGTACGCTATCTTCCTTATCCGTAAGCTTTTCGACACTACCATCAGAAGCGAAGAAAGCGCAAAGGAACTTGTGGAGCATCCCATTATCGGCGATATACCCACATGGAACGTAGGCAACGCAAATAACGCAAACACCGAAAACAAAGCAAAACAGACAGAAAAGAACTAAGGAGTTCAAAAATGAGCAATAATCCAAAAAACGTATCATCAAATAGCCAAAGAAGAAGAATGCTTGATGAAACAACTCCCTTTGCCATAAGAGAATCCTTCAATCAGCTGAGAACCAATCTCATGTACACGGCTAAGAAGGGAGACGGATGTCCCGTTTACGCTGTCAGCTCCGCAGAGGCGGGGGTCGGCAAAAGTACGGTGATATCCAATCTGGCAGTCTCCTTTGCCCAGCTTGGAAAAAAAGTACTGCTTGTTGACGCTGATATGCGTCGCCCCGTTCAGTACAAAAACTTCGGATATACGAAAAAGCACGCAGGACTCAGTGAGCTTTTGTCGGGAATTGTTGACAACGATAAGCAGGTCATCTGCAATCCCGCTCCTTCCCTGTTCCTGCTGACAAGCGGATGTATCCCTCCAAATCCCTCCGAGCTTATCAACAGCAAGCTGTTTGGGGAGCTTATCGAAAAATGGAAACAGGAATACGATGTTGTGTTTATCGACCTTCCCCCCGTTGGTGTGGTCTCCGACCCACTTTCCGTTGCACAGCTTGTTGAGGGCTATGTTATCGTAGCTATGGCAAACAAGAGTGACGCAAAGCACGTAAATGCCGCTATTGCCACGCTTGAGAAAATAGGCGCCAAGGTATTGGGCATGGTGGTAAATGGAACAAGCCTTAAGGGCGAGGGCTACGGTAAGTACGGCAAGAAGTACGGCTACGGCTATTATTACAGTTCAAACAAGGATTGATCACATCTTATTGATATTGTTAATACGGAAAGGAAGATGACAGCATGGCTATCCGTTCACCTGTCATAGATTTTCATTCCCATATTCTTTCCCGTGTGGATCACGGTTGCGCAAGTACGGAGGAAAGTATCAGACAGCTGTCGCTTATGCGTTCCTTTGGAACCGATATAGCGGTCGCCACCTCTCACTTTTATCCTCATATCAGCACCGCAAATGATTTCACAAGAAAGGTGGAGCGCGCGTTACTCAGGCTGAGGGACTATGAGATCACTTCATCCCCCAAGCTGTGCATCGGCGCTGAAGTGCTTCTTTGCGAAAACCTCTGCTCCATGTCCGATCTCGGCAGTCTGTGTATACGCGGTACAAGAGTCATTCTTCTTGAGCTTCCGCTGCATCAGCTCCGTGAAAATCATTATGATACGGTTGAAGAGCTGATCTCGATGGGCTATACCGTAGTGCTGGCGCACATCGACAGATATCTGAAGCGCTATCCCGAAAGCGTAAAAAATATGCTTGACATCGGAGCATTAGCGCAAATAAACGCCGATTCTCTCGGACACATCGGCATACGCAGAACCATCCTTGACCTGCTTGCCAAAACCGACAGAATATGCGCTGTAGGAAGCGATCTGCACGGTGTTGACGATAAGCTGTATAAAAAATTCGCCACCGCCGACAAGCATTTGCGCGATCATCTTCAAACCGTTATGGCACGCTCGGCAAGATTACTTGAAGGTGCGCAAACAATTGAATTTTAGTATAATTTTTAGGAATCTCTTTTACGGGATTCCTAAAATTTTGCAAAAAAACGGGAGAAGCCTTTATCAAAAGCTTCTCCCGAAAAACATCTCAGTTCTTCAAAGAATGTATGGGTGCGGGTATATGACCGCCGCGGGCGATAAACTGCTCACAACGGAAGGGATTCAGACTCATTATGGGAGCATATCCTAAAAGTCCGCCGAATTCCACGGAATCTCCCACGCCCTTACCGTACGCGGGAATAACACGAACGGCTGTCGTCTTGGTATTTGCAACGCCGATAGATATCTCGTCCGCGATAATACCGCAGATAACATCCTCGGGAGTATCTCCGGGGATGGCTATCATATCAAGACCAACGGAGCAGACCGCCGTCATTGCCTCAAGCTTTTCCATGGAGAGCGCGCCGCACTTGACGGCATCTATCATTCCGGCATCCTCGGAAACAGGAATAAACGCGCCCGAAAGTCCGCCGACCTGAGAGGACGCCATTACGCCGCCCTTCTTGACCGCGTCGTTGAGAAGCGCAAGAGCCGCGGTTGTTCCGTGACCTCCGCAGCGTTCAAGTCCCATACCCTCAAGGATGTGGGCAACAGAGTCGCCTACAGCGGGCGTAGGGGCGAGAGACAAGTCAACTATACCAAACGGTACGCCAAGACGCCTTGAAGCCTCCGTAGCAACCAGCTGACCCATACGGGTGATCTTGAACGCGGTCTTTTTTATGATCTCAGCGAGAGCGCTGAAGTCACAGTTACCCGCGCGCTTGACCGCAGAGCTGACGACACCGGGACCCGAAACACCGACGCTGACAACAGTCTCAGCCTCGCCCACGCCGTGGAACGCGCCCGCCATAAAGGGGTTATCCTCGGGAACATTGGCAAACACAACAAGCTTTGCGCAGCCGATGGACTCGTTATCACGTGTGAGGTATGCGGTCTCCTTGATTATCTTACCCATAAGAGCAACCGCATCCATATTGATCCCCGCCTTTGTGGAAGCCACGTTTACCGAAGAGCAGACGCGCTCGGTGGTGGACAGTGCCTCGGGGATGGACGCGATAAGATTTCTCGCGTTGTTTGTAAAGCCCTTCTGAACAAGCGCGCCGTAGCCGCCGATAAAGTTTATACCGAGTGTATGCGCCGCTCTGTCAAGAGCCTTTGCCATCTTTACATAGTCGTCAGGTGTAAATCTGCCGCCCACCATGGATATGGGAGTTACGGACACACGCTTGTTTATTATCGGAATACCGTACTCCTTTTCAATGTCACAGCCCGTGCTTACAAGATGCTCGGCTGTTTTCGTGATCTTATCGTAGATCCTGTCGCAGACAACATTCACATCGTCACCCGCGCAATCATAAAGGGAGATACCCATGGTTATGGTACGTATATCCAGGTTCTCATCCTTTATCATATTTATTGTTTCAAGAATATCGTTTGTATTGATCATGTCCGCTCCTCAGATCCTGTGCATTGAATTGAAAACATCCTCGTGCATAGTGCGGATATCAAGTCCGTTCGCCTCACCTAATACACGTAGCTCCTCAACAAGAGTCGCGAAAGGAACGGTGATGTCATTCACTTCTATCACCATTATCATCGCAAAATACTCCTTGAGAACACTCTGAGATATCTCAACTATGTTTCCGCCGAATTCAGCGCATTTAGAGCTGACCTTGGCGATAATACCCTTTGCGTCATGTCCTACAACGGTTACAACTGCCTTCATTATCAAACCTCCCACCCGCATACACGGGCAAATAAATAATTATACACTATATTATAACAGATATTCCCTTATTTTTCAATAGATTAGAGCAAATTCTTTTTCTGCGGTTGATTTTAATTCAGCCCCGATGGGCAAAAATGCCGATCGGGGCTATAATAAACATATGCTTTTATCGAGTCTTTATCGAATACTTTCCAACTCTATTTCCACTGCCGCACTTTCAAGACTGTCTGCCTGCGCGTAAACTGTACAACCGCTGTCGGCATCCGTCAATATTTTCACTGCGACAGTAATACTTCCCTGCCACATCTTTCTTTCGGGCAGACACGCGGAGGTATGGTCGGTAACACCCGAGCCTGTAGCTATGATCTTACCCGCCCCTGAGCATGAAAAGCTCACATAAGGACAGGCATCGGGTACTTCTCTTCCCTCAGCGTCCTCAACATGACAGAACACAAGAGCTACATCCCCAGCGCTTACCTTTCCCGTTTCGGCAACAAGGACCAATCTTTTTCCATTACCTGTGGTTATCTTTTTATCCGCGGCGACCATCTCTCCATTGGCATTATAAGCCACCGCCGTCAGCTCTCCCGCCTCATAGGGTACTTGCCACTCTCCATGACCGTAACGCTCCACGAACACCCTGCCAAGACTCCTTCCGTTAAGAAAAAGCTCCGCCTCAGGCGCATTGGTATATGCCACCACTCTTATCCTGTGTCCCTCCAAGCCTCGGAAATTCCAATGGGGCAAAAGATGGATCATAGGCTTATCCCGCATATCCGTCCAGTGTGAAAGATTCTGATAAAAAGCGTCCTTCTTCTGAAAATACATGTCAAAGGCTCCGCTTTGTGAACTGAGTCGGGGCCATACTGCCTCTCCTCTGTGATCAAATGATATCCATTGATATCCGCCCATGACCCAATCCCTTTCGGCGATAAACCTCCATGTTTTCTCGCGGCACATAAGCTGAGTGTTGGTGTCGGTATCAAAAGCCGTCAGCAGACCACGTGTGGCATCCGATGGAAAATACCATCCTCTGGTGCTTCCCGCCGCGGCGCACTCCGACGCGAGAAACGGCTTATCGGGATATTTTTCTCTTAATGCGTCATAATGATTCCATTTATAGTTTACGGAAATTATCTCCGAGTCATCAAAAACAGTAGCGTTCTTCGGATCATGAGTAACCGCCGTCATAACGGGACGCGATGGATCAAGCTTATTAACAAATGCCTTGAGGCTTGAGAATATCCGCTTTCCCGCCTCGGAAGTATGGAAAGGCTCTTCATTACCCACGCACCAGAAGAAAACACAGGGACGGTTGCGATCACGCTTTACAAGCATGGCGAGCTGTTCCTTGCCCTCCTCCGTAGACTCAAACCAACGTGTTTCGTCCATAACGATAAATCCGCTTTCGTCCAGCGCCTCCATGAGTGCCTCCGACTGGGGATAGTGACTGGTTCTGTATCCGTTAGCTCCCATCTCCTTTATCTTGCTGACTTTATACTTCTCAAGATTGTCGGGTATCCACTTTCCCGTAAGCCCGCAGGAAGAATGTCCGCAAACGCCCTTGATCTTATAGTGCTTACCGTTTATGAAAAGCCCCTTATTCGCGTCCATGTAAAACGTGCGGAAGCCGATCTTGTCATAAACCTCGTCCGCAAGCCTCTCTCCGGAGTACACGCGGGTGCGGACCGTATACCTGTAAGGACGCTCGGGAGACCACAAGCACGGGTCTGTCACACTGAATTTATAAGACAAAGTTCTCGTATCCTTGGGCGACACCCTTCCACCCACCTCCGAGGCAGTCACAACGCGTCCGTCGGCATCAAGTATCTCGCCTTTTATTTTGAGTATCTTTGGCTTTACGCTGTCGTTTCTCAAGGTGACCTGTGTGTCTACGCTCCATTTACCCTCTCCCACATACACCGGGCAGGCGTAGACTCCCCAAAGATCGACTGAGGTCAGCTCGGTCTTGCAAAGCCACACATGGCGGTAGATACCCGCTCCCTCATACCACCAGCCCTCGGGTTCTTCGGTATTGACATACACGGAAATCACATTTTCGGTCTCCCCGAACCTCGCCACATCTGTAATATCCACCTCAAAGGATGTATATCCGCAAAAATTGTGCTTCATAAGACAGCCGTTTACATAGACAGTGGCGCGGTTTGCGACTCCCTCGAAAAACAGGGTAATACGCCTGTCGCGGTCTGCTCCATCAAGTCTGAAATGCTTGATATACCATGCGTTCTCATAGTGACAAAATCCCCTTGCCTCATTGCATCCGCTATCGGGTATATCACCTATAAGATAATCGTGCGGTAGCTGTACGCTTTCCCAAAGCTCGGGCTTATGCTCCATGTCGGAATTGAATTTCTTTGATATATTATAGTCCTTGCTCGCAGGACCTACATGATATCTTTCCGTCTTGGCACTTATATACGCGATCCCCTTATATGAAGAATAAGCCGTATTGAGATCACCTCGGTGAAAATACCAATCACTGTCAAATAATATTTTCTCTCGCATATGAATACCCTTACCTTTTTTAAAAAACAAATAACATATATTTTATACAATTATAGCATACCGACAATACTTTTTCAATAGATTTCAATGATTTTAAAAAATTTAATATATGACCGTATATACGCCCTCGTCGCTATTCATGGGAAGTATGTTCTCGGCTATGTATCTGCTGCCTCGGTAGATACCCACTCTTTCCCCGTCCCCGGCTCGACGGAAATTAAGGATATATGTCTTGCCTCTGTAAAGTCTCTTCATGGAATATTCATTCCAATCGGACGGAACACGGGGATGTATACGCAGTCCGTTGAACTCTGCCTCAACTCCAAGTATCCTTCCGAATCCCGCGTGAATTAGCCATGCGGGAGTGGCAGTAAACCATGTAAACAAATTCATACCAAAGCAAGGGTTATCGGGTCCGAAATGCACGTTTCCGGTACACCATGGCTCACTTGTGCGTCGACTGTCGGAATTATCGGTATGATTTGGAAGAAGGCGCATAAGAGTATCATACGCGTCGTCGTATTCCCCTGCGGCAATATCTCCGAACACCTTGAATGTTCCTCCATGAAGATATACGGCGGCATTGGCGAATGTACCGGGTATCTGTCCGCTGAGTCTGCCGCAGGTGGTGTCATTTACATAAGGAGGATACAAAAGCAGTGGACCGAATACGGTTGTAAGATAGGTATTGACCGAACGGCGGATAGAAGAGATGCGGGCTGGGTCATCCTCAATCCCCGTAAGCAACGCCCATGCCTGGGGATTAAGGTATATCTTACCCTCACGGCACTTTGATGATCCGATAGGCAGTCCGTCACTCTTAAATCCGTAAACATACCATTTACCATCCCATGCCTCGCTTCTCACGGCTGTCTTGTATTCCTCACTGCGGCGGCGGAGGATGTCGGCTTTTTGCGCGTCTCCTACGGCGTCATATATCTCCGCCATAATGTTCTGCGCCCAAAAAGCCTGCATAGTAGCCCACGCCGATGTGGCTGTGCCGTTCTGATCAACGCCCGACAGTCCGTCAAGCCAGTCGCCATCGCGCATAAGAACGAGTCCGTTAGCGCCTCGCTTGTTGTATGCGTGCTCAAGCATCCTCCAAAGATGGCGCTCAACGCTCTCGGTCTGTTCGGTGTCGAAATAGGGCAGACTGATATCGAGAAACGCGAAATCTCCCGTTTCTTTAAGGTACTGCGCCACCGAGCAGGGCGCCCATAGAGGACAGTCAACAAAATCATCGGGATCTGTAAGCCCCGCATAGGAATCATAGCCTCTCATGCTGTGACCGTCACTGTATACGTGGGACAGCGCCTCCATGAGTCTTTCCTTGGAGTAGTCGGGACGAATGAGCATAGCGCCCCAACAGTCCTGAAGAACGTCACGGAAACCGCCTGTCTGTGAGTTTCGGTTGTAAATATAAGTAAGACCAAGCTGATACTTAAGCCATGTATTGAGAAATCTCTCAAGATTTTTATCGGGAAGAGTGCAGGTATTTATGTCAAACTCCCGATCATAACGCTCCACTGTCGCGTCACACGCTCTCCCGGCAGTGTCGCAGTCCGCGTATTTTTCCATGGATGCAAGCACGTCGTCAATTCTGTCGGATGCGGCAGAGATCACAGTGCGTGTGACGGTCTCTCCCGCATTTAATATCATATCGGAATAAAGGTGAACAGGATGATAGACAAAATCCTTATAGACCGCGGGATCCTTTTTATGCGTACACAGCTTTTTTTCCACCCTTTTCTCTGTAAGCGCATTTGTTTTGTCGCTGATACCAAAGCCGCCGTAAAGCGTATCAAAGGGAGCTCCCAACTCCTTTGCCTCTGCGATATATCCCATGTCCGTGGCTGTTTTCACAAGATTCTCGCAGGGCTTTTTCTTTCCGTATCGCATAAGTCGATTGTGAAAGCTCCATGTTTGGGCGGCATGAAGCTTCAGGTGTCTTTGCCTTCCGCTCGTATCCTTTATATCAACTATCCAGCACTCGCAGAAGTCATCGGCGGGAACGAATATCTTAACGGTATAAGCAAGACCGTTTTCCTCTCCGAGTAATTTTATTTTTATTCTCAAGCGACACTAACCGTCGCAAGGCTTGGCTGTTGATCATTTCATTAGCTTGGCAATCTCACGGTATACAGCCTGAGCGAGATACATACTGCCCGCTTCACTCAGATAATTTACTTTATTTCTACCCACCGCAATCAATTCCGGATTCTCAACGCTTGCCTCCATGATATCGATGTGCTCCGCTCCGACTCTTTCCGCAAGCTCTCTTACCGTAGCCGCCAGTCCGTCTCCCGCTCTCATTGCCACCTCAACACGGATGTCATCGGGTCTACGTCGGAAAGCGGATATCACATAAAGCCTCGTCCGTTTTTTTACCTTTCTTGCGAGATTCTCAACAACCTTCAGGAATCCGCTCATATACCTCTCTCTGAAGGTATCCCACTCTCGACAGTTCTTTATTTTAAGGTCTGTCATACAAAGCCACAAAACCACCGCGTCGGGGTCAAAGCGCTCCATTTCACTCAACATCTCTCCCGCGCAAATATTGAAATTCAGATTGCTGCCCTCAGCGGCAATAGCGCCCTCGGCAGAGAATATACGCACATCGGCACGATCTCCGAAAAGACATTGCAGATTTGTGGGATAGGGTGTTATTCCCCCACCGCCGCCTGTATATCCGTCGCCTATACAAGCTATCTTAAGCGCACCGTCAACGGGCTTTATATCCTCGGGTATATCGGAAGCCTTGACCGACACGGGAATAAGTGATCTTTTGTCAACGTCTGTCATGCATCCTACAGTATCAGCCACGGTTGCCAGCGTTCTTTGCAATCTTGCGTAGTCGGCAGTATACTCTCTGCCCGTTGATGGGCTGATAAGCACCGTCCTTTTGCCCAATGCCGACATATACAGACACATCCCTTCAAGCAGTGTGGCAAGGGACAGAAAATTGCGCTCCAGCCACAAATGCTGTCCCACACCGCAATCTCTGCCGCCAAGACACAAAGCCACCGTATCCGCATCGCTCCCGGCGATGGCACGAAGCAGGCGATCTCCCTCTCTTTTAATATAAGCGTCGGTACGCTCATTCTCATTTGAACCCCATACGAGCTCCACACTGTCCGCATCTCCAATTCTGCTTATGCCGTCAAGAAGGGCTTTTTCGTCCTCTTTACCGTCAGCAAAGCAGACCACCTTGCCAAGCTGTCTGTTCTTTCCCGGAAGTGCCGTCCGCCTCTTGGCAATATCCTTAAATGCAGGTATGCTCCCATCATCACCGCACACGTGCGGCACGGCATCGTCATAGATACCTGTGACCTTTGCGGTAGCGCTTCCGGGCATGGCAGAGTAACCGATAGCGCTTCCAACGGGAATGTGCGTATTCTGAAGCTCTGAATATCTTATCCACGCTCTGCGCGCGGTGTTATTTCCTCTGCATATCAACAACTTTCTGCAAAGCTCCTTTCCGCTTTTTATGCTGACAGGAACGGATATAAGCTCCCTGCCCTCCACAAGGTCGGTGTCAAAGTATTGGTTAAAGTCTTTTTCGTCAAGCAGGCGATCGGAGCGAAACCACACAGTCACTGTCTCCCCTCCGCCGATAATCCTGTCAATAAAAAAGTCCTCATATGCAATACCGACGTGGTGATAAAAGCGGAAGGTATACGCTGAGGCATCCACGGGTAAAGGGGAAAGATTACGTATGTCAACACAGAAGAAGGGATGACCGTAATAGCGCTGCGCCGAATATCTCGTCGTGGATGGAAATATCTTATCAACGGTAAGCGGACAGGTATGCATTTTCTTTGATACCCTCACGGGAAGTCCGCCCATATCAGCGCATATCTCTATCACAACATCATTCATGAGATAATCAAAGTCCAAGGACAAGCTCACGTCCGCCGTCTCTCCCGCCGAAAGCCGACATATGCCTATATCAAGAGGAATGCCCTCCACAAGCCTTGAGCTTCCGACATACGCATAAGCACGTATATCCGTAAGAGCGGTATCCGAGATATTCTTAAGCTTCCCCTCGACACGAACGCCGTAAGTATCAAATCCAAATTCAACATCCAGATCAAAGGCATCGGGCTGTTCCACCCACACAGGCGCGGTCACAGCATACTCAAGACCGCAGTGTCTGCGAATATAAACGTACCTGTGACTGTCGGGAATACAAAGATGCCAGACATAGCTCTTCTCATTGCCGAGATCGATCTGCGCAAGCACGGTATTGTGCTCTCCCACCGCCTGGACTATACCAAGACCGCATTCCTTCTCCGTTGTCATATCCGCCTCAATATAAAGCCGCCCTGTCTTTTGCAGTGTTGAGCCTATCCACTCTCCGTTGGCTCGGTAGAATACTTTAAGTGAGCGGTCGCTTGTGGCGTATGTCCGATTTTTTCGCATTGCGTCCGCAATGTCCTCACGGCTCAGCGACTCAGCCAACACCGCTCCCGTTTCCTCACGGCAGGTCGTCCAGTCCCGTCCGTGAGTATCCTCATTGCTCACAGGACCCACATGCCAACCCTTTGACAGGCATCTTTCGTACTCCGTCTCTATGACGGGCACGCCGTATTCCTCTATGCGAAGCTCAATAAGCCTGAATACCCTTGCCATGTCCTCATCATATCGGAACTCCTCGAAATCTCCCCATTTTTCGCCCGGATGGTTGAACTGACCGATGATATCCTCTCTCCTTTGACGGAGCATATCATACCAATCTCTCAGCTTGACATCCGTACCCTCAATGTTATGCGACCCCAGTATATTGAGGTGTCCGTAAAAGCCCGAGGCGGCATCATAGCTCATCTCATATCCATAAAGCGCGGCATAGCGTCCGTCCTCACTGAATTCATCGGAAAGAGAGCGCACAAGCGGGATATAGTTTTCTTCCCTGAGATGGGTATTGTGGTCGGTAACAGCGAAATAATCGGCTTTACCAATGTCTCTCGCGTACACATAAGCGTCTCTCGGCGAGCCTCCCTTACCGTCGGACTCTGTGGTATGTGAATGAACTTCTCCAAAATAGCATTTCATTGTTTTTCTCCTTTATTAATTGCATCTGACAGACATGGGGCTGTCACAGACGTAACAGCCCCATGTTATTATTTTACCTGTAAACGAGCTGTTTTTTAATGCGCTTAACCCTTGCCAAGCTGCTGAAGCTCGGTAAGATTTCCGCGCCAGCTTCTGTAATTGCTCCTCCAATAAGAAGCAACACTTGCCCCCACCTTCTCGTTTCTCCACTTCTCGTCCATCTGGAGAAGATTGTATATGGGTGTGGTAAATGAATCCTGATATACGGCTACAAAGGTAAGCTTTGAGCCTTTGCGGATAATGTCAAGCATTCCCGCCACATTCTCGTCCCTCGCGCGGCGCTCGCCGAGTGTCTTTACATAGTATTCGTCAACGACCATCTTATTGGCAAAATACGACATGCACTCAAGCACCTTTGCGCAAAGCTCGCCATCAGACACATTGTTCATGATAGCCATCATAGCCACGGACGTACCCACGGGTGTGATATAGTCATTTTGCTCGGTGCTGTACTTTGGCATGGGAATTATTCCCCAGTCATCCTCCATAGCTCCGAAGGAGAAGTAATCTATATCGGCAAGAGTGCTCAGCAGATAAAGGCATCTGCCGTCGGTAAAGGTGGCTTGAAGCTCATCTCCGCTGCCGCTTACAATATTATTGTTGTTGGAAAAGAATGCGTAAAGCTTATCGTACACATCAATGAGCTTTTCCGGAGCAGATTCACCAACGGTAAGTGTTCCGTCGGAGTTCTTCTGCACAAGGTCAAGCTCAAGGGATGACAGCCATCCGCGCGCGGGAGTAGACGCCTGAACATATCCGACTATATCCGTCAGATAGCTTATCTGTCCGTCACCGTCAAGGTCGCCGCTGATCTTCAGCGCGTCAGCGAACAATCTCTCATATGTCCACTGGTTATTTCTGACCAATTCATAGGGAGAGGTAAGTCCCTCGTTAGCAAGTATCTGCTGATTGAAATATACCACCGCCATCTGGTTGTAGGTACTGAGAGTGGCATCGCCGAATACGCAGAACAGAGTATTGTTGATAGCGTAATCGTCCATGCCCGTAAGCCACCAGACCTTGTCAAATGAAATGATGTCGGAATAATCGTACATGTTCTTAAAGCAGTTCATGGACGCGTTGTTTACAAGCGAGCAAGAGGGATGGGCGAACACTATGTCATAATCGTATTCAGCCCCTGCCTGCGCGCTTGCCTGTATCTTCTGGTTAAACTCCTGCCTCTGGTTCCATGAACCATCCTCAATGTAATAATCAAGATTTATGCCCAGATGATCCTCAACCGTCATGTCGCGGCTGAACATTGCCGAGCCTACACTGTCTGTGCTGAGTTCTTTGAAAACATCGTAAGTCGCGGTATTTTTATTGTACAGTATTCTTATATCCTTTCCGCCGTTGTCCTCTCTGCCAACGTCAAGCTCAGCTGTCAGGTCGCCCGTAGATACGGAATTGCCCGTATCCTTGGAGTCACCGTCATCCTCACCGCAGGATATGAGTACTCCCGCAAGCACGAGCAGCGACAGGAGCAATGAAAGTATTCTTACCGTTATTTTCATAAACTTTCCTTTCGTGTTGTTGTGTTTTATCCATATCATTTTTTGTTTGTTGTATTTTTAACCAAATTACAATTATGGGATTGATAATTTTTCGCTTTTGTGATAAACTAATATAAGTAAAACCAAGCATAGGAGGCACGTAATGAATACCCTTGATATCAATCACATTTCTCCTCGCGTTTTTAACTATTTTCCGTGGCTGAACACTAAGAAGAACAAGGCTACGTACAACAAATTTGCTCAGACCTACAGATTTATATGTGTCATAAACGGTTCGTGCAAGGTCACCGTAGACTCAACATGCTTTGATTGCAATGCGGGAAGCATAGTCTTTCTTCCGCCCGGTGTCAAATACTCCTCCGAGCATCTCACCGATGAGATCTACATTTTCAATATATTTTTTGATATGACGCGTCAGAATGCGGATTTTGACACCCAGGCACTGATCCAGCCATATCTGTTCACGCAATACAAGATAATTGATAAGTATGTCTTCACCGATCATCCTGTTTTCAACTCTCCGCAGCACATCGTTTCAGAGGCGGCATTTCATATCTGCCGCAAAATACTGCGCGAGATAGAGCAGATGAATCCTCTTTGCGATGAGTTCATCAACGTATACATCCATCAGATGCTCTTGTGCATTGCCCGAGAGAGCAATCCGCAAGCAGGCTGTGATCATTCAAATGTCGCCCAGAAGATCATCGACTACATCCACAAAAACGTAAATGCCAATATAGATGCCGCATCCATCGCGCGGACCTTTTCCTATCATCCCAACTATATATCGAGGATAATGAAAAAAGCAACCGGCGTTTCCCTGCACCGCTTTATTCTTGATACCAAGCTTGAGGCGGCGGAAAATCTCATCTGCGGCACAGACTACAGCATAACGGACATTGCCTTTGCTCTGTCCTTCAATAATTCCTCCCACTTCTCACAGAAGTTCAGGCAGAAATACGGCATCTCGCCGACCGAATACAGAAGAAAATATTCTTGATCCAATATCCTTACGGAGCTTCGCTCCGTAAGGATATTTTGGTTTTGATTCAGTTAATTTCGTCTTTTCTTCTCTTCAGAAGAACTGTCGCGAGGGAAATGACACCTACTATCGCAAGAGCGGAGCCTGCGAGAGCGGAGCCACATCCTCCGTCATCAGAGCCTGTTGTCTCCTCTTCACTGCCCGCGTTGTCGGACGCAGATGTACCGTTGCTGTTATCCGATCCCTTGGTATCCTCGGGAACAGGATCAGTGTCCGGAACGACAGGATCGGTATCGGGAGTTATGGGATCAGTATCCGCCTCGGGTCTGTTGGGCTGAATGGGATCGGCGGGAGGATCGGTCTCTGCGGGTGTCCATGTCTGACCCTCAAGCATGGAGTTGTCGGACTGAATATTGGCCGGTTCATTGGAATGTCCGATGATCTGTCCCTTGTATCCGCTTGTCTGGAGAAGATTGAGAACACCGTAGTTCGCGCAATTCTTAACCGTTGCGCCGCCGCCAACAGGGTTGAAGCCTACGATTCCCGCAATCACCTTGCTACCTGTGATCTTACCTGTGTTGATACAACCCTCAACTACAGTCTCCGCCGCACTCTTTGTGGTCTCCGCAAGGATACCGGCAACACCCATCTTTCGCGCCACTGTTTCACCTGCGGATGTAGTCTGATTGTTACTTTCCTTCCACTGCTCTACCGTCTTGACATCGGTGGCGATAACCTCGCCCGTGTTGAGACAGTTCTTGATGGTTATGTTGGAAGCGGAACGTCCAACGATACCGCCCACTCTTTCCTGAGAGGTTATCTTACCGGAGTTTGTACAGTTGGAAACAGTGACATTACCGTCAGCGTTTGTGGTACAACCGACGATACCTCCGTTCATGGTAGAATCAAAAGTAACGCTTGCTTTGTTCCAGCAGTTGTCGATGACCACGGGATCGGCGTCGTCTACACGGCCGACTATTGCCGCGGACTGCGAATTCTTGAAGTTCATTTTAACATTCTCGCCAACGATAAGGTTCTTTACGGTAGCACCCTTTACAAATCCGATGATACCACCGCCGTTTGAGGTAGTTCTCATCTGAACGGTAACATTTTCAATAGTATAGCCCTGTCCGTCAAACGTACCCGCGAAATAATAGTGAGTGGTGGGTTTTGAGGTCGTCTTACCAAGACCGTAAATTATCTCGTTAGTCTCGGGATAGATATTGTCAGCAAGATATACGGTAACGCCCTTGAAGGTCTTGTTCTGGTCGTTTACCCAATACTCAAGCTCGTGCCAACCGTCAATATCCGATATCTTGTATTCGGTCTCATTGGACTTGGTGGCGTAATCCATGATGTCGGTCACATTTGTCAGATCCTTCTTCTCAACACGCTGAGCGCTGTATCCCACAATGTTCTCGGGTCCCGCGAACGCGGAGAGCGTAAGCGCAATGGCTGCTGCCAACAGTGTAAGTACAGTAATAAGGGAAATAAACTTTTTCATGATAAAATCCTTTCTGTGTGTTTTATTTGATCAACGCCTCTTGCGGCGAGATTCACTTTACGTGTGGCATGGTGAAATGATGATGCCCCGTATATGTGCTGTAAAACTCATTTGCCTTGCTCAACAGCCACTGATTGCAGGCGACGGTAGACGTAGGCTGCTTCATATTATCGTTGGGAAGCAGTACCACAGTATACTCCTTGCTTGACGCGTATTTGTAATATTCAAGAAGTCCGTTATAGCTGTGGTGTGTCATCTGAACGAAATCGGACGCTAACGCGTATCCATTCATGCTTACCGCCACCTGCTGTCCGTCCTCCTCAAGGTCGCCCGCGATAAGGAAGGTATTGCCCTCGACCGTTATCTGCATTACGGTTGAGGAGTTATTTACTATCTTCAACGGCTGAGGATAGAAGTCCTCATGTGTATACAAAACGTCGATGGTGATATTTCCGATATTGTAGACCTGTCCTGTGTGCATAATAACATTATCGTATCTCGAAAGCATCTCAAGCGTTCGGGGATAGACTATATCATATGTCGCCTTGCTAAGGTCTGTATCGGGAACGGATAGCAGAAAGTCATAGTCAACAAAGTTGTGCATATAACGCTCTATGATAACCTCATCACCGTACATGTCCTCAAACTTCCATGCGGCATTTACGTGATCCACATGAACATGAGTGAATATCCATGCGGCTATGTGTATCTTGCCGTCAGGAGAATTCTCCGCGAGGAAGTCGTGGAGCTTGACTATATCAGCCGCCCTTGTATCGGACAGACTCCAGTTACCGCTGTCGATGACAATAAATCTGCCGTCCGAAAGCTTTATAGCCATGCAGAGTCCGCCGCTGATCTTCAGCATGGAGAATACAGTATCACCGTCCCCCTCGGTTGCAACCAATTGCTGCGCGGCCTCATACTCCGAAATGGGAGCGCCTATTATCTTCACCGTCTTGGTGTAGTCGATAAAGTACATATGCACCATATATCGGCTGTTTATGTAGGTACGATATATATTCTTAAAGGTGTAGGGACTGTTTTCGTATGTACAGTCTCTTGCTCGGTCTTCGGCAAGCCTGTAGCCGTCATTCTCAAGAGCCGTACAGTAATCGTAAAACGCCTGCTTGCCCGATGACTCGGCGCTTATAGTATAGGATTCCGCAACAGCCTCATCATACACCGTGGAACCGGGATATAACGGTAAAGCAGGTATTGCAGAGTTTATTTCCTCCAACAGTCTTAGCTCCGTAGGATAGAACAACGCGCGACTGTCCTTGTAATCCGATATGTCCTTGACAATGGCAAGGAAACGTGTCACTGCCGCGCTGTAGCCCGCCTGATCGTTTGCGTAGATATATATTTTTCCGTCCTTTACGGACATACCGTAGGCATTATATCTCGCGTCGTCGGTTATTCCCTTTACCACTGCCGCGCTTGTGGACATGAGCACGAGATCGCCGTTGTTACCGTTCTCCGACGTGACAGTCTTTTTCAGCGTTGCCGCCAGCCCCATGGTAAGCTCCTTGAGCGCGCCCGAGATGCCGCTGACAGATGTATCTCCGCTGACAGTCATGCTCATTGCCGCATCCTTTATAATGTAAGTAAATTCGCTGAATACCGCGTTTTCGCTCTTAACCGTCTCCGTAAGAGAATCGGCGGGCAGCCCCTGCTTTTCAAGCATATCGTAAGCGAGGTCAAGAAGTGTCTCGGCGGTGGCTGACAGATATACCCCCGTTCTGTCAGCCTTTACCCCATAACCGCAAGAGCCAAGCTCAGAAAGATGAGCGATCGATGTCTCCGTATTTACGTTACCCACATATACGCGATAGCTCTCGTTAGCTACCGTTTGGGACTCATTATACATAGTCACCGTGTATCCCGCGTCCTCACAAAGCGTCTTTACCTTGCCCGCCACGGAATTTATTATGTCCGACGCGCTTGCGGGGATAATGACGGCGACTGTACGCTCACCGCTTACCGTTCCGCTGTCACCGCTCCCGGTGTTCTCCCCACTCTCATCACCCCCGCAGGCGGTGATGAGAGAAGCGATCATGAGAACACACAGCAAAATGGACAAGCATTTAAGTATTCTGCTTTTCGCTGTTTTCATATATTCACCTTTGGGGATCAGATAGAAAGAGCGTCAAAGATATCCGCTCCGATATCATCCTCTTCAAGCGTACTGCTTGCCGACATGATGTCCTCGGTGTTGAGACATATAACCTTAAATTCGGGTGTTGAATATAATTTCTTCATTTTTTCTGCCTCCTTTTCAGTCTTTAACGTATCTTTCCTTGATAAGGGCGATCGTGGTGTCGGAATAGCTTGCGGATGTATCGGCAAGCGCCAGATCCGCAACGGCTCTCGCGCTCTTGATGCCCGTTGTGTATACGTAGCTGTATACCGTATTGCCGTCGGCATCCTCATAAGAGATATAAGGAACAAATACGAAGTCTCTCTTGAGATTGCCGTCCTTGATCTCGGTTATTGCCGCCTTGAGCGTAACACTGCCGTCAGCGTTCTCGGTCATGCCTATAGAGGTCGCCGGAATATCCAGATATGTACCCGCGTTTGTGGCGGTATATGCCTCGTTTGTGCCAAAGTAATCCTTGGGAGCTATGATAGTACCGAAGGAGACAGTGCCGTCCTTGGAAAGCGCCTTAGCCGCATCTATCTGCGCCTTGGTAATAACAGATGTATAACGAAGTCCCATGGGAAGATCGGGATTTACACGGATGGCGTTTCCGATGTCAGCCGTGGAAAGATCGGTATATCCGCTTATATTGGCTGTTGCGTTTGCGCCGAGCTTACCGTAAGCGGCTGTCACCGATGTGCTGTAGTTTACGGCGCTGTTTACCGTGAGCTTGGCGGCAGACGATTCATTTATGCTTCCCGCAATAACACCCGACACGTTAGCGGATGTTACAGTACCCGCATTTACACAGTTATTTACGGTCGCCGAATTATTCAGATAGCCTATAATAGCGCCCGCGCCTATGGTTAATTTATCCGATGACGTGGAAGAAGCATTATTTGCCACAACAGTACCGCTCATCAGGCAATTTGTAAGTGTAGTGACCTGACCTGCCGCTCCGACTATACCGCCGACACGGTTATCACCCGTTATGCTTCCGCCGAATGTTACGTTGGTGATATCTACAGGCCCTGCCATAGCGCCTATGATACCGCCCATCTGGTTTTTGTTACCGTTTGTTACGACAGTTGACATTACAAGACAATTCTCAATAGATACACCATATGCCGTATTCGATTTACGTGCATATCCAACAAGACCACCGATCTGATTATTGCTTGCGGTAACCTTATTACCCGAGCCGAGAACTACATTCTTAATTGTAGCATCCACAACACAGTTAAAGAAACCGCAGCCCTGATAACTGTTGGCTATCTCCCAGTTATCAATGACATAGCCCTGACCGTCAAATGTTCCCGCAAAGAACAGCTGCTTTGCTGACGAGCCGTTGCCTTCTCCTATTCCCGAAAAGTTATAAGAATATGTTCCGTCGCCTTTATCCTCAAGCTTGGACATATCTATATCACAAGTGATATAAACTGTACAGCCCTCAAAAGTCCACTTCTGCTTGCCATCACTCGATGTTACTCTGCTCATTCTGCTGAACATACCAAGCTGTTCGGGAGAGCTGATAGTATATTTCCCGCCTTCCGTGCAAGTAAAGGAATAGTCCATTACAGTAGGAATGGGTGTTGTACCGGGGGTGGTTGCGGTCACCTTCTCTTTAAGTCCGCTTACTTCAAGGACCTTGCCCGTGTCATATCCGACAACCACCTCTTTATCAGGTGCTGTGGGAGCTGTACCCGCCGCAGTGGCAGGCATGACTGCGAAGGCCGAGATGATCATGATAGTCGCCAAAAGATAAGATAGTGCTTTTTTCATAAAAAACCTCCTGAATTTTTTGATATATATTCTTTATATACCTACAATATTAATTACGTCACACCAATCCGCCATAGGCTGTGATCTCGCCGCGGAGCGCGTCTGTGTCTATATCGCGGCAAGCCTTGCCCGTCTTTACCGCCATGGATGCCGCAATTCCCGCAGCTTCTCCCATACACGATGTGATGGGCATTATTCTCACAGACGCAAGCGCCTCGTGTGTGGTGCTGATAGAGCGTCCCGCCGCTATTATATTTTCGGAATGCTCAGGGATCATGGATCTGTAAGGAATGGTGTAATACTCGTTGTCGGGTATTCTCGCGTGGAAGGTTCCCGCGCCGTCGGGCGAATGGATATCGATCTCATAAGCGCCTCTGGCAATACTGTCCTGGAACTTTGTAACATTGAGAATATCGTCAGCCGTTATCTGAGTGAGTCCCACTATCCTGCGGCTCTCTCTGATCCCCGCCTCTGCCGCGGAGCTGAGCAGCTCGCAGTTTTCAAGTCCCGATATGTTCTCCCGCATAAAATTGTACATCTCAAGCATCTGCTCGCGGAGCATTATCTCAGCCGATGTAACATCCTCGACATTGGTGGGATCAAGTCCAACGACACGCGTGGTGTTCATGTGCATTATGTTACCGACAGGATATTTGAAAACAAGGATGTCCTCTCTGGGATTCTGTATCTTGCCCTGCTCCTTCCACAGCGCGTACAGCTTGTTTGCCTCGGCTCGGTTATATCTGCTCCAGTCCACGTTTCCAAGACGAAAACAGAGCGTCATGGGCTGGCAAAGGGAGTCCTGCTCCCGCCCAAGCTGATAAGGCAGACCCGCGAACGCGCAAAGGTCGGCATTTCCCGTGGCGTCAATGAACACCTTTCCCTTTACGCTGATATTTCCCGATACTGTCGCCACCTTGACCGACATGACCTTGCCGTCGGTGATATCCACGTCTGTAAGCTTTGCGTGGAACAGCACCTTGATGCCGTATCGTCTCACCATGCGGTCAAGCGCTATCTTCATAAATTCTTCCTTATAATGTCTGGAGTGAGGCGCTTCACTTCCGCCGATAGCGTATATCTCCTCCTGCATTGCAAGATAGAGTCCCGCGTTAACGGGATTTTCCGAGACGTATTCCCTATCTCTCATAAAGGGATAGACAAGTCCCGCCGTCGCCATTCCGCCAAGACATCCGTGCTTCTCGATAAGTATGACCTTACTTCCGTCTCTCGCCGCGGATATCGACGCCATGACTCCCGCCAGACCTCCTCCGACAACAACTACATCAAAATCCTCATCAATGACGAGAGGAGTGAATTTTACCGTTTTTTTGTCCATAAGTTATAATTCTCCGTTGTATTTCCGTTGTTCTGTATACATTATATAACAAACCGGCTTTTACCGCTATTTATATTTAAACCTATTTAACGCTTTTATGTTTATTTTTTAACCTTTTTTGTTTATAATCCCTGTTTTTCCCTATAATCAAAAGCAATTTACGGGAAATAATAACAGTATGAGTATCATATTTAAATTACTGAATCGATTTTCATGGATGACTTATATTTTTATAAGTCTCATAGCCGCGGCAGACGCGTTTGTGTCGGTGATATTCGTTTATCCCAATGATTTCGCTCCCGCGGGAATACACGGATTTACCACCATGATACAGCACATTCTCGGTGTCAGCGCGGGCTATACCTTTCTTATAGTGAATATCCCCATGATCGTCATCGCCTTTTTCGTGCTTGACCGCCGCTATTCTCTGAAAAATTTTCTTTATGTTCTCTTTTTCTCGGGACTCTGCGTGGTATTTCAGAACATCATGGCGGCATTTGATCTTTACCGATGGGAATATCATGCCGAGACCTCGGAAAGCTACTTTGTGCTTGCTATCGGCATAGGTGTGTTCAACGGTCTCGCGTACACCTTTACCGTACTCATGGGAGGCTCTACGGGCGGTACGGACATTCTGGCGGCGCTGATAAACCACAAGCGCCCCGCCTTCAACACGGTGTGGGTGCTGTTCACAATAAACGCGGGCGTTGCGGTCATGTCGTACTTTGTTTACGGCAGAGAATATTTTCCCGTTGCCATCAGCGTGATCTGCTCACTTATGAGCGGATTTATCAGCGACACGCTTCTCAAGGGCGCAAGCTCCGCGCTGAAATTCGAGATCGTCACATCCGAGCCCGACGAGGTAGCGGAGCAGATAATGCGGGAGCTGAAGCACGGCTGTACAAGACTTGATGCTCACGGCATGTACTCGGGGCAAAGACGCGCCGTCCTTATCTGCGTGGTCAATCCCCGTCAGCGCACTGATTTCGAGAAGATAATCGCCGCTCACAAGGACACCTTTGCCTATTGCACACCCATAACCCGCACCTACGGACTGTTCGACAAGGTAAAATAGCATATTAAACACAAAATCGCAAATAGCATGCTGTCGCCTTTGATTTTTTATTGTATAATGATCAGGGTAATCCCCATGAAAATTTTAAAAGAAAAAGCACTTATGATAACGAATAAAATCGTTTGTCATAAGTGCTTTGCGTTACTTTGGACACCTTATTCCTTTGGCAATGATATCAACACATATCGTAAACTAAAATCCTGCATGTACTCATATTACGCATTGCCATTTGTCTTGATCAATAGCTTCAGCGCACACCAAGCTTTCTCAAAATACGGTCGGCTTCATAAATATTATTACTGGTAAACATCTTACAGCCGTAATCTATTGCCTTACGATATGCCTCCAATGTATCGGGAATACATACGCAAGGAATAATTCCGTTCTTGACACAATAATCAAAATTTTCTTCATAATCTACAGGAGAGCATCCTTGCTCCTCGGGATACAGACAACACCAATCAAATAATTCCTCAAGCGGTGTTTCGCATGTATCCTTTGTACGCGGACACTTGTAAATGCCTTGACCGTGGATCGGGAAACGGTGTCCTCGCTTTTTGTAGATATGCTCTAAAACCTTTAAGCTGAATGAATTAACCATCGAGCGATCCTGCATCTCATACTGCTCTATCAGATCGATAAGACGGTCCGCCGCCGAAAAAGCATGAGCCGCTCCAACTATATGTGGGTAATCCTTCAACTCCCAATTGACAAGCAAATCGGTATCCTTGATCAAATCCAAAAATTCCTTTACCGTAGGCACTCGGGTCCCTCTGAACTGTTCCGAAAAAAGATAACCTACATCCAGTTTTTTTATTTCCTCTGCAGTCATTTCATCAACATTACGATCCACGCCTGCTGTACGCATGGCACTGCGATCGTGCATGATTATCAATTCACCGTCACTTGTCATATGAATGTCCGTCTCGATCATGTCAACCCCGATCTCAAGCGAAGCAACAAACGCAGGCACTGTATTCTCCGGATGGTAAAGGCGGTCTCCGCGATGCGCCGCAAGAATAACTTTATTTCCCTTCATCATTCGCACCTCCAAGCTCGACGCAAACGCATCAGCGTCAGACGGTTGCGCACACATGGAGAGGCCTCCAACAAGAGCTCTGCCTTGTCCTCATCCACATCAATATCCGTAAGCCCGGACTTCACACCGATCTTGCCGTACAGCTCCGAAAGCTCTTCGGTTGAGGGAATTGCTTCAACAACCCGGCATATCTTTTCCCAATGTTTTTCAATCTGTTCGCCGGTGATCCCCATCGCCGCATCATTTTCGTTTTCGGCAGCCAATTGCTTGTAAAGACGGTTTCCAAAGGTATTCATCAAATACTCGTCGGTAATATCCGGATAATCGCTCCATTTGATATTTTCAACCAATGCAAGGCGGTGATACTCGGCACAAGCCAAGAGTGTGGCAACTCCCACCTTTTCACCATGCAACGCATCCGAGGAAACACCAATGCCTTCAGGTGCCATTTCGATCAAATGCGATATATGATGCTCTGCTCCCGACGCGGGACGCGAATTGCCAAGCATCTGCATAGCCAATCCCGACATAAGCAGTCCGTAAGTCAATTTTTCATATGACGCAACATCTCCTTGGGCAATTCCTATAGAGCTTTCCTTAACAGCGTTCGTTGCTTCCATCATCATGCCGTGAATGCGATCACAGAAAAACTCTCCTGTCATAATGTTCGCTATTTTCCAATCCGCAAGAGCAATATACTTTCCAATCATATCGCCAAAGCCGGATTTCGCAAGATACATAGGAGCTTGCGAAATCACGTTTAAATCTGCCAATACAATTTTAGGCGCTACAGCCGTTAAAGTCTTTTTTGCCCCTTCCCATGTCATCGCCGCTACGGATGAACAAAAGCCGTCTACACTTGCGGCGGTGGGACATGACACGAAAGGAATTCCTTTTTTATAGGCGCAGTACCGAGTGATATCGTGAATCGTGCCTGAACCAATCGCAATCAAAAGCTCTGTATTGTCAGGAATCTGATTCCACAGCAGACCAACACCATACTCATTTGCGTGAAGACCGATAGGATCAAGGATCAACTCGCAATCGACATTTGGGCGGACCAATCCATCCGCATCGTAAGTGTTGGAATCGTAGACAGCGGTGCAATAACCGGTAAGACCATACTGTCTCAAATACTCATCAATTTTGTTCAAGCAGCCCGCTTCAACCACACAAAGCTCCGTGTACAGTGAATGATCTTCGCCGCATGTGCATTTTCCGGCGTATTTTTTTGCTTCTATAATCATTTTTTAATCTCCTTTTGTCCGTAATAAGCCGTAGCGCCATGCTTGCGGAAATAGTGTTTGTCAGCCAGCTCCTGTTGCAAAGTCATATCAGGTGCCATCATTTGCGTATGCCATGCCATCATAGCGACCTCCTCAAGAATAATTGCGTTTTCAACCGCATCTTTAGCATTTCTTCCCCATGTAAACGGACCGTGCGAATATACTAACGCCGCAGGAATTTCGACCGCGGATCTGTTAGCCAAGGTCTCCACGATAACACGTCCTGTTTCGACTTCATATTCCCCCTCAATTTCGGCAGGGGTCATTGGACGTGTACAAGGAACTTTACCGTAGAATGTATCGGCATGTGTTGTTCCTAACGCCGGAATATCACATCCGCATTGCGCAAAAACAGTTGCCCAACGAGAATGTGTATGTACCACTCCACCAATGTTCCCAAACGCACGATAAAGCTCTATATGCGTGGGAAGATCCGAGGAGGGATTCCACTTTCCTTCCAACCGATTTCCCTCAAGATCCACCACTACCATATCATCAGCTTTCATTTTGTCGTATGGTATCCCAGACGGCTTGATAACGATGGCGCCGCTTGCACGATCGATCTCAGATACATTTCCCCATGTAAGCGTAACCAAGCCTTGCTTGACCAATTGCAGATTTGCCTGAAGAACGATTTCTTTTAATTCCTCTAACATTAAAAAACTCCCTCCATGTTGTTGACAGATTTATTTCCTTATGCTATAATTATATCACCATGATCGTTTTTGCGCAATCAGTGGCGATACAATAGGTAAATGCGCAAATTTTTACACAATATGAGCAACAAGGAGAACGAAATGAGCATATCAAAAAGACAAAAGGATATTTTGGATCTATTAAAAAAGGATTCCTTTATGACCGTAAGATCGCTTTCACAAGCTATGTTCATTTCGGAATCCAGTATTCGTCGCGACCTTACGAAATTACAGAGCCAAGGCTTAGTACGGCGTACACATGGTGGGGTCTCCTCAGTGGAAGCGGTAGACAGAGTACTTTCCCTCAATAGCAGAATGACCAAAAACATTGTCGGAAAGAAAAAGATCGCCAAAAAAGCGTCCTCGCTCTTAGCAGACGGACAAATTGTCATGCTGGACGGATCAAGCACATCAAGCTTTCTCTTACCGTATATTGCCGAACATCGCGATATAACATTATTCACAAATAATATGCTAACCGCACTCAGGGCAATTGAACGCGGTATCAATACACATTGTATTGGCGGTAGATCAGTCAATGGCTCTCCCGTGCTGTCGGGTGAGGAAGCATACCGTGAGGTATCCTCACTGCGCCCTGATATCATGTTCTTTTCATCACAATGCGTGGACATAAACGGAACTATCTCCGACTATACCGCGGAAGAAAACTATTTGCGATCACTCATGCTGCAATATACAAGACACAGTGCGTTTTTGTGTGACAGCGATAAGTTCAACACCTCAGCTTTTTATTCACTTACAACGCTGAATGAGGTAGACTACGTGGTATTTGATATTGAGTGGAAGCAACTGAAAATGAAATGTAATTTATTATAAAACAGATTTGGCATCACCGTCCAATACATAAAGGGCTGACACAACGTCAGCCCTTTATGTCGCTTTAAATCCAAAGACTACAACACCGATCATTGAGCGCAATACCGTTATTTATGGTTTTTACGGATATCCGAAGGGAGACAGCCTGCAATTTCATAGAAGGTTTTGGAAAAATGGGCGCTGTCATAAAAGGATAGATGGTACGCAATATCGGTAACGCTCATGTCGTTTTCGGACAGAAGCTGTATGGCAACATTTATTTTTTCTCTGATTATGAGTTGGTGTAATGAATAACCGTAAAATTCACGCACGATGCGATTAAGAGATGTAGGATGATATGAAAAGGCACTGCTTATCATTTGCGCCGTAAGCTTTTCGGTGGTGTGCGCCTTAATATACTCAAGCACTCGTTCCGCAATGATCGCGTGTGATGTTTTCTTTTCGCTGGTCAGATACTTGGCTATATCTATTAACAATTCAGTGATGTGGAGATTAAGCTCAATAGGTGTGAAGGCGGTGGATTTCTTTTGAATGTCATAAATCTTTTGCGCGCGTTCGATAGCATTTGGAAAATTGCTTACCACAATACATTCATTGAATATGGGAAAATCCTCAAAGTCCACTATTGTTGACAAATATTCGTCCTTTTTCTCCTTATTTATCAAAACAAAATATCTTTTTAAATTAGTTGTTGTGGGATCTCGGTCATTGAGCATATCAAAGTCAATATTCAGTGATGTGAAATGCGGAGTTGTAAATTCCGTGCAATATTCTTTCTTCGCGGGAATATAAATAATATTTCCGGGCTCGCACAAATAGCGCTGTCCGTCTGCGTGAAATGTGAGAGTTCCCCTTTGAGGAACAATTATCCTGTAGCTATAGGAGATTTTATGATGCACAATAGACTTTGTGTTAAATTTTTTGTTAAATTGCATAATTGACAACACCTTTGGGCATATCTGGTTAAACTTCAATTATTTATCCCCCTTCACTCGAATTTGTGCTGTAATTATAACACATAGCAGATGATAAATCAATAACACCATATCAATTATGCTCGATTTTTACAAAAATATGCTAATTTTTTATATATAAATCGCTTGGAATATGTGCGATAATATTTGTGTGAAGAAAAGCGATTTATTCATCAATCTTCACAAATTGCCGCAATAAATTTATTAATGGAGGAAAAAATTATGCGCAAAAAAATCACAAGATTCCTATGCGGAGGACTTGCTTGCTTAACTCTGCTGGGAACACTGGTAGCTTGTTCAAATGACGACACTCCACCCGTGGATACTTCCAACAATAATACAGTCTCCACGGATGCTGATGGAACCGATTGGTGGGCAGAGCTTCCAAAAAACAACTACGGCGGAGCCACATTCACTATTCTACAGCCCAAGGAACAATCGTATGAATTTGCGGAGGGCTTGACCGGAGATAAGATCAACGATGCGGTCTATAAGCGCGACATACAAATTGAGAGCACCTATGGCGTTGACCTTGTCTATATGGCTGAACCCGGCAACTGGACCAACAAGTCTACGTTTATTTCGCTTGTTCGTGACAGTATAATGGCAGAAGATGATGCATATCAGCTCGTAAACGGAATGACATCAATTATAATGCCTCTGACCATTGAAGGTCAGTTCTACAATTACGGTTCTCTTGAGGGCATGGATTTCAGCAACCCCTGGTGGTCGGCGGATATTTACAATAACCTTCAGATAGCGGATAGGCTATATGCTGTTACCGGTTCATCAATGTTATCCGTATACAAGGGAACATACGTTATGTACGCAAATACGGCGCTTATTGAGCAGCGAAAGCTTACCGATCCAGTCGAGCTTGTTCTCAGCGGCAAATGGACACTCGAAAACTTCCTTAAGCTGACAAGAGAACAGGGTGAGGACATAAACAGCGATGAACAGATGACTGAAGTCGATTTCTATGGCTTTATATCATCGGACGTTACCATGAGAGGATTCCAGACCGCGTTCGATCTTAATCTGATAGACAGATCAAGCGAAGGAAAGCTTGTGTATAAAGGTGCGACTCAGCGTTACTATGACGCGGTCGATAAATTCAAGACACTGGTTACCAACCCCAAGGACACATATATCCTTAAGGCAAACGACATCTCTCCTTTAACGTCTATCTTTGCCGCTGACCGCGCGATCATACTTAATGAAACAATTGAGACCGCGGAAACTCTTGCTACCCTGTGCGATGATTACGTTATACTTCCTCAACCCAAATATAATGAGGAACAGACCGATTACTACGTTCAGATGGGAACATCGGCAGGTATGTTTGTAATTCCGATCACCTCCGACGCCGATATGGTCGTTGATATAATCAACGCGCACGGTTGTCTGAGCTATCTCAATGTTGTACCCGAGTACTATGAGGATACCTTGAAAACAAAATACGTTCAGGTTCCCGAAAACATGGAGATCATCGACCTTATTAACAGGAGCATAATGCTGGACGTTACATACGCTCACAACTATACTGTAAATAAGTATCAGACGGAGATGTTCTGCATGCATACATATGGCGGCACTGACGCGGCATCCCATTTCGCAAAGTTTGCTCCGTCGATGAACGGCATACTTGACGGAATCTATTCACAATACGCAGCATTAGACTAAATTTATAAGAGGTATATTATAATGAAAAAAAGATTATTTTCGGCACTGATCGCGTTTGCAATGATTTTCGTGCTTGTCCCCACAATATACGCTGCGGAAACTGCGGCTGATTATTCCTGGTATGACACGACCTCACAGAGCTTCACACTCAATGACGCAGGCGATCTGCTTGGCTTTTCGGCGATTGTCAGCGGAACGGCAACTGACATTGCACAGGACAGCTTTGACGGCAAAACCGTAACACTCGGCGCGTCTGTTGATATGGCAGGCGTAACTTGGACACCCGTTGGCGGCCTTAACGGCGAATATTCCTTTGACGGAACATTTGACGGAAACGGAAAAACTGTTTCCAATCTTACCGTATCCACCGAGGCAACCTACATGGGTCTGTTTGCTAAGTGTAACGGCGCGACAGTTAAAAATCTCACCTTGGATAAGGTAACGCTCAGCACTGCTCAGGAGCAGTCGGCGGCAATTTATATGGGTGCAGTTTCCGCATACGCTACGGATACAACTGTTCAGGATATTACTGTAAATACACTTACCGCTACCACTACCTCTACGGATGCAAGTATGATTGGCGGCGTTATCGGATATAACATTTCTGAAACAGTAGCAACGGTAAAGAACATTACCGTAAACGGCTTTAAGGCAACCATAAATAAAGCTGGTACGAAAGTAACAGCTCTTAACGGAGTTGCAGGCGCTGTATTCCAGAACGTAAAGGGCACAACGGTAGGTACTCTTAATATTGAAAACTTCAAGCTTACAAATTTTGAAGCCACTGTAGCCTATGACGGTAACCCCGCAAAGAATTCTTACACTGCCGGATTGGTCGGATATTCCACCGCCGCAATAAACGCAAAAGGCTGTGAGATATCCGGTGCAATAAGCGGCAACAGTGATAAATCGGCTGTAAAGGCTATATTTTCCGGCGGTTTTGTCGGAGCCATGGATAGTGATTATACTTTTGAGGATTGTAGTGCAACATTGAATTTAAGCGTAACAAATGCAGTTGCCGGTGGCTTTATGGGATTCGTAAATGAGACCAACAACACTGCGAAGGTACAAACCTTAAACAACTGTGATTATACAGGAGCAATATCCTCCGGGCGTATAATCGGAGGAATTATCGGTCAGTTTTACTATTTTTCATACACAGTTGCTGTTGTTAACTGTGAGATAAACGCTGAACTGACTTCGGTTGATTCAGGCGCTACTAACGATACCGCAGATGCCTTGATAGGATATTTGGCACCCACTAAAAACGCAAAAACAAGTCTTTCTCTTTATGGAACATCACTGAATATTGTTATTAACAAGGCTTCGGTAAACGACAGCAAGGGTCAGCCTCTGTTTTCCTATGATGCACGAAGAGAAGCACGTCTTTGCATGTCCGGCGAAGGTTACTACGATATGAGTGGCAATGCTATGACAGAGGATATATATAATGTAGCCGCAAACCGCGCGCAGACCAAGTACAGCGAAGCTGACGGCATGGACATAAGACTTGTTTCCGCGGTTGACGAAGCAACGGTACAAAGCGGTGACAAGCTCGGATTTGTTGTATTCCTCACCTATAAGGATGCAGAAGGAAATACCGTGGTAAAGAGCGTTTCGGGAGAGACCGATACTGTCTACACATCCGTTAAGGCTGACGGACTTGATGTGAGCGCCGAGACCCTTGGAGGAAAATATCTTTACGTCGCTGAGATCCAGGGCTACAAGAGCGCTACCAAAACAGAGGCGGCTACGGATATTACCATAGACGTAATTCCCTATCTGGTGAAAGACAATGCGGTAGCGTATGATAAAATTTCCAGATTTACCTTTGACTATAACGGTGATGCCGCATGAAAAGATCATTTAAGCTATTTATAATCGTTTCCATCGTTTTGTGTTTTGCGCTGGCAATAGCGGCATGTAATAAAAACGCTCCCTCCGACAGTGAGACCGACAGCGACAGCGTAATAACGACCTCCGATGGTGATAACACAATAACGACCTCCGATGGTGATAGCACAATAACAACTACCGATGATAACGAAGAATCCAACACGGAAACAAGCAACGAAACGGACGAGCCTTCAGACAGTGACACTGATCCCGCCCCTGTTCAACCCGATGACTCCAAAACAGGAGATTTGAAAAAAGAGGCGGCAAATGCAACCCTTGGCTATGGTCCTCTCGTAGAACCGAAATAAGAGGTATAAATATGAAAAAATATGAAAAAGCAACCGCAAATGTATTGGTGCTTGAAGCACTTGATGTTATCACGATGTCAGTGGCAGGCGCTTATGAGGGAGAAGAGCTTCCCGACGGAATAATAAGGCTTGATCCCTTGTCGCTCTGATAACAGATATTTATAATTAAAATAGGGCAATGCGGTATATTCGGGAGTGTTCCGTAAAATGCTGCGTTGCCTTTTTTTAAAAGAAATTGTGAGGTAATACAAATATGCAGAATTATGATCTTTTGGTTGTCGGCGGAGGCTTGTCGGGCGTTGCAGCGGCCGTTGCAGCGGCAAGAGAGGGCTTGCGTGTGCTTCTCGTTGAACGCGCGGGCTGTCTTGGCGGAGCTATGTCCAATTGCTCTGTTTATCCCTTTATGAGCTACACGCTTACCGACACCGACGGCTCAAAGAGAGTATTGAGTGCCGGAATATTTGCCGAAATGTGCAGAAGGCACGAGGAGCTTGGCGGTGTATCCGAGCGCGGCTGGCAGCCTGAGATATTTAAAATAATGTTAGATCAAATGCTTTTAGAGGCAGGCGTTGAGATCCTGTTTCACACACAGCTCATAGGAGCTGTTACCGAGGGACGAAGAATAAAGGCAGTCCGCCTGGCTCAGAAATCTGGCACTGTTGAGATAAGCGCCGACTTTTTCATAGACGCGAGCGGTGACGGAGATCTCATGGTATTCGCGGGCTGTGACTTTCAGCTTGGGCGCGAGAGCGACAACCTCTGTCAGCCTATGACCACCTGCTTTAAATTATCAAATGTAGATCTGAAAAAATATAAAGCGGATAAGCCGCGACTCCAGGAGCTATATAAACAGTATCAGGCAGAGGGTAAAATAAAAAATCCCAGAGAGAATATACTTATATTCGGAAATCTCGGAGAAGGTATACTTCATTTTAATACCACTCGCGTAATAAAAATGGATCCGACGGATTCCGCGGCGCTTTCCAAAGCGGAGCTGGAGGCGCGCAGTCAGGTTATTGAAATGTATAATTTCCTGCGTACAAATTCCGAGGCGTTTGAAAACAGCACCATTATATCCATAGCATCGGAGATAGGTGTCAGAGAGAGCCGCAAGCTCAGGGGAGTTCACACGCTGACGGCAGACGAGCTTATAAACTGTGTAGATTTTGAGGATTCGGTTGCTCTTGGCAAATACGACATTGATATACACAACCCCGAGGGTACGGGAACGTATATTTATCGCTTCAAACCCGGTGAATATTACAGAGTACCCTACCGCAGCTTGCTGCCAAAGGAGCTTGACAACATGCTTGTCGCGGGAAGATGCTTGTCGGCTACCCACGAGGCGCATTCCGCGGTACGCATAATGCCTATCTGCACCTGTCTCGGAGAAGCCGCGGGAGTTGCGGCGGCTGAGGCTATACATAGCGGCAAGACTGCTCACACCTTGGATGTATCCGCAGTTCAAAAAAAACTTGTAGCGGGCGGAGCGCAAATTCATTAAGTGGAGAAAAGTATGAAAATAGGAATACAAACAGGACGAACAGCAGACGAGATAGGATATGCCGAGACATACAGGCTTTTTGCCGAGGCAGGCTTTGAGGCTATTGACTGGAATCTCAACAATCGTCTTTCCGGCGCTATTATAAGAAAGGGCGAGCTTGACGGAAATTTCTACGATCGGAGCATTGAGGAAATATTTGCCGCATTTGAGGATGAGCTTGCACAAATAAGAAAAAACGGGCTGAGCATCGGTCAGGCGCACGCTCCCTTCCCCGCTTACGTTCCCGACAAGCCGTGGGTGCTTGACCGCATGATAGAGATATACAAAAAGAATATCCTGTTTTGCCATCAGGTCGGGTGCAAATATCTTGTTATTCACGGCATTTCTCTTGAGAAAAACGATGAGTTCAACACAAAGGAATCTATAAGAGAACTTAACGATAAGCTCTACACAAGCCTTATCCCCACGTTGCTCGGGACCGATGTTACCGTGTGCCTTGAAAATCTGTTTGCGTCAATGGGCGGTATCGCATTGGGCGTTTGCTCAGACCCTCATGAAGCGGCAGACATGATAGATACCTACAATTCCATTGCGGGAAAGGAATGCTTTGGCTTGTGTCTTGATACGGGTCATCTCAATCTTCTCCGTATTGACTTAAGAAATTATATCCCCGTTTTAGGTAAAAGGATCAAGGTCTTGCACGTTCATGACAATGCGGGGCTTACCGATCAGCATAAGGCTCCGTATACGGGTACTGTCGCGTGGAGCAGCTTTTGCGAGGAGCTACGCAAAGTGGGATATTCGGGTGATATCTGCTTTGAGACGTTTATGCAGACAACACTTAAGGTTATCGACAGAAAAATGCTTGAGCCATGGTTAAAGCTGATTTATGATATCGGCTGTCATTTCAGAAGCGAGATAGCTTCCGATCGGTGTATGTAATACATAAAATACAAAATAAGAATAAGGTGGTATTATGAAACATTTATTAAATAAAGCCATAGCATTTACGCTGGTGCTTCTTATACTCATTTCTTCTCTCGCATCGTGCGTCAATGATACAGGTGATAATGAAACCAATCAGATCACAACAGATGAGATACCCGTTACCTCAGGCAGCATATCGCTTGTAAGCGACGGTGTTGCTAAGTGTAAGATAGTCAGAAGCTCAACAGCAACGGCAACAGTTAAGGATCTTGTAAACAATCTGTCCAACCTTTTCGCTTCGGCAACAGGAGCTACCCCTAAGATCTCTACCGATAAGCAGTCCGCAAACAACAACGGCGATACCGTAGAGATACTTGTGGGAGTTACCTCACGCGAAGAATCCGCAACGGCTCTTGAGGGGATCGGATACGGAGATTATATCGTAAAATTTGTAAATAATAAGCTGGTAATAAACGCGCTCAGCTCTGACGCGCTTGCCGATGCTATAACCGCATTTGGAATGGAGCTGCTTTCAAACGGAACAGAAGGAAGCTTTGCCGTTTCCGCGGATATAAATCTCACGGGAACGGGAGTCCAATCTGTAAACGCGCTTCCCACGTATGACGGTGGAAAAAAAGACTGTGTATATGATAACGGTAACGACAACTATATGCTGGTGGTATCAGACACTACCGCGGAGTCATATACCTCCTACCTTTCCAAGCTTGAAAGCTCGGGCTTTGAGTTTTACACCGACAATCAGATAAAGGAAAACAAATTTGCGACATATATAAACGATAAATACATCGTAAACGCGTCATATACCGCATACGAAAACACCGTGAAAGTAAACATAGAGCCGCTCTCCACACTTCCTACGCTTGAGCCTACCGAGGAATGTCAGAAGCTTGTCGAGCCAAGCATTTCAATACTTGGACTCGCCTACCCTCCAAAGGAAACCAGAGATTCAGGAGGTCTGTCTCTTGTAATTCAGTCGTCTGAAGGGGGATTCACAATAATTGATGGCGGCTATAAGAACGCGAATACAGCGAAAGCCATTTATGATTATATGAAAAAATATGCTCCCGATCCTGACAATATAGTTATTGACGCATGGGTGATCACACACGCTCATTCTGACCATTGGGGTTCATTCTATGTGTTTGCGGACACATATGCCGACAAGGTGACGCTGAAGCACTTTATTGCCAATTTCCCCAGCGATACCGCGCGATATGACGGAAATTTGCAAGCCGGCGATGTCGATTCGGGCAATGTGCTTCTTGCCCAAGCTAAAAAATTTGACGGAGTACGCATAATAAAGGCTCACGCGGGTCAAAAATATTTCTTCGGCGACCTGATGTTTGAGGTGCTTTTTACCACCGAAAACTACGCGCCGCAGATATTAACAATAGGAAATACCACATCTACGTGTCTCAATATAGAATTGGGAGGTCAAAAGTTTTTGATGCTTGCTGATGCCACCGATTATGTGTGCGAGGTCCTCGCAAATACTTACGGTGACTATCTCAAGAGCGACATAGTACAGGTCGCGCATCACGGGTTCTCTGTCGGAAGAGATACCAATGTTAATGTTATTAGGGTATATGAATATGCGTCGGCGGATGTGGTGCTGTGGCCATGCGCAACTACCGCTTATGAGGTCATTAAAGATGCCCCCTACAATAAATGTGTGGTTAATCTTGCAAAAGAAGTGTTCATTGCGGGAGCAGGCGGTCGGGTCGTCCGCTTGGTAGTGCCGTACACCGTCGGAACAAGCGGATGTGATTCCTTACAGGATTGGCTGTCTGAAAAGCAAAGCACTTGAGAGAAAAGCAAGACATTGCGTTTCAAAATTTGTTTTCAAAATATTTACAGACAACGGAAATTATGTTATAATACAATCGTATTGTGCCATACAGCACGGCAGAAAGGAATAAAATCAAATGAAAAATTTTGACACCTTCGGTGTAATGATAGATATGTCGAGAAACGCCGTTATGAGCCTTGACGGACTTAAACGCTTTTTACCGCTTCTGAAAAAGATGGGCTACAACTGCGTTATGCTTTACACAGAGGACACCTATGAGGTTGACGGAGAGCCCTATTTCGGCTATATGAGAGGTCGCTATTCCAAGGCTGAAATGAAGGAGATAGATGCCTTTGCGGCAAGTCTCGGATTAACGGTCATTCCGTGTATACAGACGTTGGCACATCTTAACGCTATATTCCGTTGGGGCAAATTCCCCAGAGACTGCGATGATATCCTGCTTACCGATGACGAGCGTACCTACGAGCTTATAGACCGTATGTTTGCAACGCTTTCGGAGTGCTTTGTCTCCCGTAAAATACACATCGGTATGGATGAAGCGCACATGCTCGGACGCGGAAAGCACCTTGACATTCACGGCTACGAGACGGTGAATGATATAATGAGACGGCACCTTGACCGCGTATGCGAAACAGCAAAAAAATACGGCTATGAGGTCATGCTGTGGTCGGATATGTATTTCAGGCCATGGAACAACGGCAAGTATGCAATACCCAAACGCGAAATTCCACAAGAGGTGGTCGACAGCTTCCGCAAGGACATCATCCCCGTTTATTGGGATTATTATAAGACGACGGAGAAAGCATACAGCGATATGATAGAAAACCACAAGCAATTGTCCGACAAAACATGGTTTGCGGGCGGCTCGTGGAGCTGGTACGGCATGATACCGTTCAACCGCTTTACAATTGAGTCCATGCTTCCCGCGCTTGATGCCTGCAAGAAGCACGGTATCAGAAATGTGTTCATGACCATGTGGGGAGACGACGGCGCGGAATGCTCACATTTCTCTCAGCTACCGTCGCTTTACTATATTGCTCAGTACGCAAAGGGTGTGACAGACGCAGAGAAAATAAAAGCAGGCTTCAAGAGACTTGTTGGCATTGATTTTGATGAGTTTATGAATATCGACTGTCCCAACGACGTCGTCCCCTATGAGGGCAGACCGCGCAACCCGTCAAAGTATATGCTCTACTCCGATTACTTCAACGATTTCCTTGACTACACCGTAAAAGAGGGTGCGGGACAAAAATATATAGCTTATTCCGCCGAGCTTCACGCCACAGCAAAAAAGAGCCGTAAATACGGCTATGTATTCGACACCGCCGCAAAGCTTTGTGATGTGCTTGCCATCAAATACGAGCTTGGACTCCGTACCCGTAAGGCGTATGAGGCGGGGGACAAGGCAGAGCTTGAACGACTTGCAAGAAATGAATATGTAAAGGCTTCAAAGCTGATAGATGTGTATGGCAAAGCCTTTGAAAAGCAGTGGTTTGCGGACAACAAGCCCCATGGCTTTGACGTTCAGGATCACCGCATAGGCGCGCTTATCCGTCGCACCGATTCCTGTCGAAGAAGAATACTTGACTATGTAAACGGAAGGATAGACCGGATCGAGGAGCTTGAGGAGGAGCTGCTGCCGTACAGAAAAGAGCAAGAAAGCACAAACATAAACAGAGCGCAGCTATTCTCAACCGTTAATATAATACACATGGGTTCGGTACCCGTATAACAACTTGTCCACTGCCCAACCGTCATGGTTGAGCAGTGGACACAGATGATTTGGAGGATAAAATGGCAACAAAATGGATAGAAAACGGTGATTCTAAGATAGTATTCAGGTGTAGTGACAGCAAGAGAAATATTTTTTTGATAGGTGATTCTATACGACAGGGATACTGTGCCACAGTAGCTGAGGAGCTTGCGGACATTGCCGAGGTATTTTATCCCAAGAGTAATTGTGAAAGTACTCAAAACGTAATAACATCTATGAGAACATGGGCGAATACGTTTGACCGTCCCGACAGAGTTGATATTGTACAGTTCAATTGCGGACACTGGGATGTGGCACACTGGAATGGATATGAGCTTGCTCTTACGAGCGAGAACGAATACGCCAAAAATATAAAAATGATAATCTATCTGCTCAGACAATATTTTTGTAATGCGGAAATTGTTTTTGCCACTACAACGCCAATGAATCCAAACGGTGTCGTCGGTGTCAATCCACGATATAATGCGGAGATCGACAAATACAATGAGATCGCTGTTAATGTTGCAAAAAATGAAAACATTATTGTAAGCGATTTGAATGCAACAGTACGGGAATTTGGCAGTGAATGTTATTCCGATTATTGCCATCTCACAAAACAGGCGTTTGAGTATTTGGGAAAAGATGTTGCAATAAAATTGAAGCAAATATTATTAAATTGAGACATATTATATATTTGTTTGCCGTATCAATATCCATAGCGGCTTGCAAAAAGAAGAAAATAATAATTAACACGGTCAACGCAAAAGCACGAGAGCATAACTCTCGTGCTTTTGCGTTATATGATTTTAAGATATCTTATACAACCTCATTGTTATCGGGTGTGACCGTGGTATACGTCAACGGAATATGATATTCGCTTTCGTATATTTCCTTCCACACTCTGGCGTTTTCCTCAAGCATGTAGGTTATATTCTGTCTGTATTTCAGATCCTCGCGGGGATAGATAGGCTCGCCGATGTGTATGGTGTATTCCTGCACCGCAAATCCGTCCTCACCTGTAATATCCGAATCCTGCATGGTAATAAAACACGGCAAAACAGGCACGTTATTCTTGGCGGCAAAGATATACGCTCCCGTCTTCAGAGGCTTGGGCTTGCGGTAATTCCACCACATGCTCTGCTCGGGATACACAAGCACAAAATTGCCCTCTCTCAGCAGCTGTCCCGTCGCCTCGGTAAACTTGCTCAGCGTCTTGAGGTTAGATGACAGAGGAAGAGTGTAGCAATGTCTCATCAGAAATCCGTAAAAGCCGGGGAAGGATGTGTAGTTGCCCTCTCTTATGACCCTGTAAAATATTCTGTCGGGTTGCTCCGCCGCCTCATAGGCAAGCTGTATGGCAAAGCTGTCAAAGGCATTGAAGTGATTGCAGGTGATAATAGCTCCGCTGTTGAGATTTCTGAAGTTCTCTATTCCCTTTATCTCCTTTATGATAAGCTTTTTTTCGGCAATAAGATTATCAACAAACTTTCTGGCTATCATAAAGGCAAATCTGGTCTTGAGCTTATCCGCAACAGACTTCTTGAGGTAGTCGATATCCTCGGGCATAAGCACTCTGGCGGGGGGATCGTCCTCCACGTCCTCGTCAAATCTGCCCGTTCTTTCGTATTCCTCTATCTTTTGCAGTATAGCGACTCTGTCCTTGGATCTCTTCGCCTTATTCATCTGATTGAGGAAATTATCCTCTCTGTTTGTCTCCTTTACGGCAAGCGCGAGAAGATTGTCGCAGGAAACGCGGTCTCTCTCCCTCTCCTCGTCGGTATAGGCGTTCAGCACATCAAGTATCTCATCATAAACAGATGTTTCCTCAGCATACTTCCAGAACACATCTCCGTGTCTGCAATCCTCGTAATGCCATGGCTTGCTTGTCATAATATAGTGAAGCACCTTTGCCTCGGATATGGGATAAGGAATATCCCCGAATATCTCGGTATTCCAGCGCTGATCCAACCAATAAACATGATCCTTACAGATAAGATTGAGATAGTCCTCATCCTGCGTGACCACAAAATTATAGATATGCAGATACTGAATGAATTTATCAAGAATAAAGCGAATGCGGAACTGATGACAGTTAATAAGCAGCATACCCGCATTAAAGAAATTGTATCTGGAGATTCCGACGACCTTCTCCGCGTACGTGCCGTATTCGTCCACCTGTACCATTGCCTGCTCGTGGCACGCGCCAAGATACGCGTCCTTGATATCGGTATTGTACAGCTCGCTCATGTCTCCCTGCACCACCGTATCGCTGTCAATGTATATAGCCTTATCGTACTCCGGAAACATCTCGGCAATAAACAGACGGTAATAGGTAGTCTTTGAATAATAATCTCTTATGGGAAGCTTGTCGGCAATGGAACGAAGGTAGGATGTAACGTCCTCAAAGGATATCTCAAAATTATCGTTGGCAAGCTCATACACCTTTTGCATCATGCCCTCGGAGATACCCGTGTGCAATATATATACGTGATATTTGTATTCCTTGGACGCATTCTGTATCATGGAATGCATGGACACGATGGTGTACTTTACAAAATTGTCGTCGCAAGCGTAAAATACCGGGATTATCTGATCTGTCATTGTTTCACCTCTCTGTTAAATTTCTCTTTCAAATAAATGTACTCGTACAGAATATCATCAAACTGATAATATCTGAACACCTTATGGACACGACTGACCTGCCACTGCTTTATGTTGTCGGTGTGGGGATAGGGCAACCAGAAAAGCCGCTTTGAAAAATGCCTTACCACGGTATGCTTGTGCAAAAACTTCTGGTCATTGAAGCGCTGTGGAAGCATCTTCTTTTTGGTGGTGGAGCGGATAATGGCGCTCTGGTCGGCAAACAACAGCTTTTTGGTCTTGATAAGCTCCCTCGCCTTGGCGAGAAGTCCGGTCTCCTTCATGTGGCGCAGGTTGAACAGCAGCACTCCCGCGTTGACATAATCGGGACGAATGAGGTACTTCCCGTAATGATCCCTTGCCGCCGCGTACTCATATCCCTCAATGTCGGTATCATAAAGCAGGTGTACGTCACGATTGAACATTATATCCACATCAAGATAAAGAAGCTTGTCGGGCAGCCCCTCTATCTTGTCGGCAAACAGGCGGATGAGCGTATATGGAGAGCAATAGGCGCCCTCATTGGGACAACCTCCGAACTCCGACATATATATATCCGTCACGTCTACCTTCTTCACAGTATTTCCGTGATTATACTGCTTTATAATGTTCTCAAAGAACTCCGTCTGCGCGTCGGTAACGGGAACGTAGGTATCCTTTATATGGGACACGTCCATAGTGAAAACGTAAAATGCGAAGGGCTCTTGCGACTGCGTTCTTTTAAGTATGGACAGCGCGCAGGTGAGCATACCGTCAAACACCTTGTCGTTTCCGCAAAATAATATATTAACCATTGTCCTTTTCCTTTTTGATGTATTTTATCCACTCCACCTCGGACATCCTGGCGCGCTCGCACATACAGGCATATATCCTGTCACGGAGCTCGCCCTTGCGCTTTCTTGGCGGAACAGACTCGTCCGGATAAAAGGGACCATCTATATAAGTGACTATCCTCGGTTTTTTCGACCACCGTCTCTTCTGATAGGTATTGGTAAAGCAAAAGGCGGGAACACCACACTTTATGGGATAGTGAAATGAGGTGTCGGGAAATGGGCGTATGCCTGTATAAAACGGCCATATGTGCGCCTCGGGATATATAACTATCTTTGCCCCTTCCCCTATTCGCTTATCTATAACCTTGAGAAAGTTGCGATAAGCGTCCATATCGTCAGGCAGAGGTATTCCCCCAAGGGAAGGCACTATCTTACCGATGACGGGAATGGAAACATTGTTGGGATGAACGATCACATACGATTCCTTGGCGATATGCAAAAGATTGGGGATGACCGCGTCTCCGATGTCCTGAGTATGGTTACCATATATAAAATAGCCCGTTTGCTTATGATCGCGAAGCAGCTTTTTACCAACTATCCTGTGATGAAAAACGACCTTGGCATACACAAAAGCGATAGGTGTAGCCACCAGACGGTACCAGAAAAAGCGCGTAAACCGTTTCCATGCCGTTCCATAGTCGTAGACATAATTTTTGTCTATGACGATAGGCGTGATCTGAGCCAGCGAGAACTCGTCATTCAGCTCATCCTCGTAATAGATCACCTTACGCTTATCCATAACCCGATCGGTCTCCTTTCTCAGTTACCATTCAAGATAGTTTGCAATACTATATTACCACATTTCGATCACATTGTCAAGTGTTTTTTGCGGTTTTAGTAAAATTACATAAATAAATTTTTTGCAATCAGATTATAAGCTTTTTTACAGTTGTTCTCTGACGAAGGTCAACAGCTCGTCAAAGCTACCGTGGGGATACTTTGATATGTCCTCTCCGTTTTTGTTTATCATGCAGTCGGTCAGAAGAAATACCTTCATGCCGAGCCTCTCTGCTATCATGTCCTCACCCACGTCGTTGCCTACCATCAGACATTCCTCGGCGCTTACTCCCAGTGAAGCAATAACATCCTTGTAATACTCAGGATTGGGCTTGCAATATCTTGAGTTCTCATAGGATGTGAACAGCTCAAAGGTATCGGGGGTGAGCCCCGCCCATCTTATACGCTTTTCGGTAGCAATGGACGGAAACAGCGGATTTGTGGCGAGAGCCACACGGTAGCCCATGGTCTTTATCTGCTCCACCGCCTCAGCCGCTTTGGGATTATAACCGCAGGATGGCTGTACATTGTCAAACTCTTCTATGTAAAATCTCTCAAATAGAGGTTCATCCGCTCTCGCCTCCTCGCCGAATATCCCGGCAAATTTATCCCAGAAAACCTCCTCATTCCGCTTGCCGCCGTCATTCGCCACCATTGCCTCGGTTCCTGTCCATATAGCTCTTGCCAGCTCTTCGGGATCATATCCGTGAGGCGCGAGACGACGCGCGAGCATACCGAGATATGTCTTTACAAATACCTTCTGCTCCATAGGCAGCAGTGTGCCGTCAAGATCGAATAAAACCATTTTTGTGCTCATTTTTGTCTCTCCTTTATTATCATCATTTATTATCATATTTTAAACATATTTTCTGTAAATTTGTATTGACGAGCGCAAGACTCTGATACATAACCGCTCGATGCTCATCGGAAAGTCCTTCTCCGGCAAGATCAAGCACACGGTCAACCTTCTCCGCTATAAGCCGTCCCACCTCTTGCCCTTTTTCCGTCAGCCTCAGCGGACTCCGATATTTTTTCACTGTCTGCGAGCTGCTGGCGATATATCCGTTATCCTCAAGAAAGTCCACAGAGCGCGACACATTCGCCTTATCCTCCTCGCATATATCACACAGCTCCTTAGCTGTCAGCCCATCATTCTTGTGCAGATAATAAAGGCAGGATACATGCGGACTCTTCAAATTAAACTCCGCCATTTCCTCGGTCTTTATTTTCTTTATGCTCCTGTTTATGCTCGCTATCAATACGGTAAATATTTGAAAACGCTCTTCCATCTTAGTGTCCTCCGAAATGTTGTGTTTACAACAAAATTATTATACCATAATTTGTTGTGATTGTCAATGTTTTATGTTATCATTAGCGATATAGTGATATCAGAAAATAAAAAAGCACTTATGACACACATTATTAAAGCGTATCATAAGTGCTTTGATTTAATTTGTGATGTCTGGAATTGACATCAAGCCGCTGTCAATCTTTCTTTTTACGCTTGCGAAGCATCATTGCTGCCGCGGCGGCGAGCGCTACAGCGCTTATGCTGCCTGCACCTATAGAAGATCCGCATCCGATATTGATTTGGGCTTTGTCGTCAGACGGTTGTCGGTCGTTATCCTCATCCTCGTCTTCGTCATCGTCGTCATTATCCTTCTCCCACCACTTCTTGGTATCTTCTTGCCCCGTGGTCTCCTCGGGAGGCAATTCGGTCTCGTGAGTCTCCCCTTCCGTCTCCTCGGGCTCGGTCTCGGGGATCTTTATATCCTCAAGCGCGGGGATCACCTCGGTATCAACCACTGTTCCGCAATATACGCATTCGGTGTGCTTACTTCCGGGGATACCTATCTTAGCTTCACGGTCAATCTTCCATTCTCCTGCCTTATGACTGCCCGCGGGAGTCTCCTCCTCATAGCTTCCTCCACATCTCTTACAGGTGTATTTGGACTGTCCGGGAGCGGTACATGTAGCTTCGACCATAACGGTCTCCTCATAATCATGACCCAATCTGGGCACTAAGACCGTATAGCAGACACTGCATTTTGAGTCACGGGTACAGTTGGCAGATACTCCAACTCTGTGGGCGGTAACATCCTTTCTCTCTCCGCAATCGGTGCATTCATGCCAGTGATATTCACCGTCGGACGACCAATTGGTGCTGAAGGTATGAGCTTTTCTCTCATATCCGCAGTCATTACATGTAAGGTCTGAGGTGTTTTGGTATCTGTGCTCGGCTACGCCTGTCTTCTCTCCACAGAGAGAACAGATGTGCCAGTGCTCCTTATCGTCGCTCGTCCATCTGTTTGAAGCGCTGTGAGGAGCTGTTCTGATATAACCGCATTCATCGCACTCGGAGTCGCAGATACCGTCAAAGGTATGAGCGGTCATGGACACGGCTGCATTGCACTCTGCGCAGACCTTATAGTGATGGACCTCGTTGGTCTTCCAGTTGGAATCACAGGTGTGGGGAGCTTCTCTCTCATATCCGCAGGTTGCGCACTGATCGTCGCAATTGTTATCATATATATGGGGAGTGGATGAAACCACCGCTCCGCATTCGGAGCACTTACCCCAGTGAGATGTATCATCTCTCTGCCAGCCAGAGCCGCTGTGAGGAGCAACTCTCGTATCACCACAGGTGTTACATGTGGTATCACAGCCGTTGCTGTACGTATGACCCAACGCGGGCAGTGCCTTATAGGTAGTAGCCGAACAGTGCGTACATGTGGTATACGCCTCCCAACCGGGGGCTGTACATGTGGGCGCTTTCGCGTCATGATATACATACTTGTGGTTGTCAACCATCTTCCATACCGCATACAGCGTTACGTCATTTTTTCCGTCAACGGTAAACGTACCGGTGCCTCCCTGCTTGAACTCGGGAGTAGTAGCGGTTCGGCTTTTCGACCAACCGAGGAATGTATATCCCGTCTTGGTAGGAATATAGTCATAGAGAACGCTGACGGACGCACCCGACGCGTAAGGCGTTACGTCGATAGGAAGGTTATAAGATCCTCCGTTTGGATGATAGTTCACCGCGGAGTAGTAATAACCCGCACTGATGCTGTAGGTAGTGATAACATTCCCATAAGTGTCCTTGATAATAATGTCAATCCTGTAAATACCCTTGGGTGAACCGTAGTCCAACATGAAATTGATGGGATATTCAACACCCTTTGGAGTGACCTCCACGCTGCCAAAGTAGCTGGCGTACTGATCAGAGCCGTTATATGCCGCATACTCGATAAAGTAGGTGACATTTCCCGTACTCTTGAGGTACAGGTTGGTGGTAATATTTCTGGAGTTGTCGATATCACCCGAGAAATCGCTCTCCGTAATGGTAGGCATTGATGGGTCAATAGGCTTACTTTCTCCCATAGATGTAAGTTGAAGCGACACTGTTCTTACCCATACAACCCACCCCCATACAGATTCGTACAGCTCAAAGTGATAGGTATGACCCTTTGTTAAGAGCGAAGGATTGATATAAAATGTAGTGGTATTCCACTGTTGATTCATACCCGACAGATACTGATGTCCCTCTGTCAGCTTCACTCTGGTTCCCGTGTTATCATCAACGAGATAAATCAAGTCTCTCTCGCCACTGCTTTCATCTACGTCATACGCATAGATGCTCAAAGTTGCACGCTCAGTAACCGTCTCGGAAACATAGAACGATAAACCAAGACGAACTTGGCTGTTTGTAGAAGAACCGGCTTCCGCGTATATATCATATCCACCGTTTGTAAGACTTGAATCATCGTAGTTGTAATTATACTTATAATACTTACCACTACCCGTTCTTCCGCTGTTGAACAGCGTATACGTATTTCTTCCTCCCTGAGTCTGGATATCGGCGCTTGCCGCAGAGACATTTGCTGTTCCTATAGGTATCATAAGCAATACCGTAACAAACACAAGTAATGCGCAAGCGATTCTTGTAAATCTGGATTTGTTCATCGGTCCTTAACCTCTCCTGTCATTAATTTTATGAAAGCAATCCCTGCGCGTGCAATACAAACACTGCGCCAAGATAACTTTTCATATTAATTATAGCACCATTTTTTTACTTTGTCAATAATTTATTAAAAATTGTATTAAATCGTATAATTACACAAAAACACGGCATTTTTATCGGTAACAATATAAAAAACGCGGAACGCCGAAGACCTTTCTTCGACATTCCGCATTTTACATTCATCTGAGCACCATTCTTATCAGCTTACCGTAAAGCTTCTTATAAGGCTGATACCTCATAGGCAGATCCAACCATGTCTTTTTGTCCACCATGCTCTTTTTATGAGAGAAGGTGTCAAAACCGAATTTGCCGTGGTAGCTTCCCATTCCACTCTCTCCTACGCCGCCAAAGCCCATATTGCTTGTGGCAAGGTGGATGACAACATCATTGACACATCCGCCGCCAAATGAGCATTCCGAGGTCACGCGGGCAATGTTTTTCTTGCAGGATGAGAAAATATACAGCGCCAGCGGCTTATCATGGTCTCTCACCGTCTTTATCACCTCATCAATACTGTCAAACGTCAGCACAGGCAGTACAGGTCCGAATATCTCCTCACCCATAACGGAGTCCTCCCACGTCACGTTGTCCATCAACGTGGGCTCTATCTTCAGCGTATCCGCGTCTGAGCCGCCGCCTATCATAACTTTGTCCCCATCAATAAGACCGCAAATTCTCTCAAAATGCTTGCTGTTCACTATCTTTCCGTAGCTGTCGTTCTCAAGAGGACACTCTCCGTACTGCTTTACTATCTCCTCGCAGATATACGCTGTCAGTCTATCCTTCACCGACCTCTCGCAAAGGATGTAATCGGGGGCAACACACGTCTGACCGCAATTGAGATATTTTCCGAAAACGATCCTTTTTGCCGCAAGACGGAGATTGGCTGTCTTGTCTACTATGCAGGGGCTTTTTCCACCCAGCTCCAGCGTTATCGGAGTGAGGTGCGCGGAGGCCTTTGACATGACCTCCTTGCCCACATTCTTACTTCCCGTAAAGAAGATATAATCAAATTTCTGCTCCAGAAGGCAAGTGTTCTCCGCTCTTCCGCCCGTGACAACAGCCACGTATTTAGCGGGATAGATGCTCTCCAGTATGTCCTTTATTACCTCGCTCGTCGCGGGTGAATAAGCACTGGGCTTTACCACCGCGGTGTTGCCTGCCGCAAGCGCATCCACAAGTGGATCGAGTGTGAGCAGAAGCGGATAGTTCCATGGGCTCATAATGAGCGTCACACCGTAGGGCGAGGGCTTTATATAGCTCCTTGACGGAAACTGAGCGATGGGTGTAGGAACCCTCTTCTCCTTCGCCAGGGAGTCGATGTGCCTGAGCATGTAGCCTATCTCGCTGATAACCAGTCCCGTCTCGCACATGTAGCTCTCAAAAGCCGACTTGCCAAGATCCGCTCTCACAGCCTCGGCTATTCTCTCCTCGTTCTCCCTGAGCGCCGCTCTCAGCCTCAGGAGAGCCTGCTTACGGAATGCCACGGGAAGTGTTTTTCCCGTCTCAAAAAATCTTTTCTGCTCCGCCACGATAGCGGCTATCTGTTGTTTTTCCATATCATCACTCCATCACATCATAATAAAACCGTTCAAGCTCCCGCGCTGACATCAGCTTTGGCACAGGATAGAGGGGGTTCGCCTCCTTGGCGGCAAACCTCGCAAGCCTTGGTATATCCTCGCGCCGGATACCTCCAAGCTTTTTGGGAATCTCCATACCAGCGTTCATCTGCTCAAGACGGCTGATAAACGCCTCAGCTGCTACAGACGGCTCTGTATTCTCCTCCGCCACTCCCGCGGCTATGGCAAGAGCCTTGAGCTTTTTGTGAGCGGAGCTGCCGTAGGCTCTCAGAACATAGGGCAAAAGAACCGCGTTGGCAAGCCCGTGAGGCACATTGTACTCTCCACCCAGGGTATGCGCCACCGCGTGGCAATATCCCACATAGGACTTGGAAAATGCCCTTCCCGCAAGGAATGACCCCTCCATCATCGCCTCTCTTGCCGCCATATCGTCTCCGTTATCATAAGCGCGTCCGAGATTGGAGCTTATAAGCTCCACCGCCCGTGTTGCGTCGCTTCTGGTTGACCTTGTGGTGGAGCGACCTATATATGCCTCGACCGCATGTGTCATGGCATCCATTCCTGTAGTTGCCGTCAGGGACTTGGGCAGAGTTCTTGTGTTCTCCGCGTCAAGCACCGCGCATCTGGGTATGAGCGGAAAATCGTTTATGGGGAACTTTCTGTGTGTCGCATCATCCGTAATGACCGTGGCAAGCGTTACCTCACTGCCTGTTCCCGCCGTCGTGGGGACAGCCGCGAGATACGGTATCCTTTTGTGTATCTTCAGTATACCGCGCATCTTTGCTATCTGCTGACGGGGCTTTGCGATCCTCGCGCCCACCGCCTTGGCGCAGTCGATGGACGAGCCGCCGCCAAAGCCTATGATGCCCTTGCATCCTCTCGCGATATAAAGCCTTCTTGCTGCCTCGGCGTTGCTGACCGTGGGATTGGGAACAGTGCCGTCATAAACGGTAATTCTGATGCCCTCCCCCTTGAGAGCCGCGCACAGAGGTCTGAGCTTTCCAAGGGCAACCAGAGACTTATCCGTAACCACAAGTACACTGTCTATTCCCTTCTCCCTCAGCACTCCCGCAAGCTCCCGAGTGCGCCGCAGAACCAATGGATCTCTGTAAGGAAGAAGCGGTATCGCCAGCTTGAATGCCCCCTGAAACGCCCTACAAAAAATCTTGTAAAATGTGTTCATTGAATTTATACCATCCTCGGTAAGAAAAATTTTTTATTATACGCCCTCAAAGCCCACAAGCAGACCGCCGCGCTCCGCATAGAAGCTGCACAGCGCTCTTGTTGCGCGTATCTTTATATCAGCCATGGGGAAAAGCTTGCGGATCTCTCCGCAAAGAACCTTTGCCCCGCTGAGGTTGCAGCAGTGATGTATTCTCATCCTTCCACCCTCATAGCCACTCTTCTTCATGTTGTCGATAATACTCATCATGGTTCTGTAAGCGCCTCTTATCTTGTTGGTCATCTCCAATGTTCCAACGTCACTCGCCTTGCCCACCACACGAATATCAAGCACACCCGCGAGCTTTGCCACGAGAGGACTGACTCTGCCGTTGTTGGCAAGATTATGCAGCGATTCAAGGGCAAAAATAAGATGCGTGCGCTTCTGATAATCCTTGATCCTGTCAACGATCTCCTCAAATTCCAAGCCCTCAAGTATAAGCTCCCTCAGCTTCTCGGCGATAAGCGCGCTCTCCGGACCCGTTGAAAGCGAATCCACCACATACACCTTTTTGTCGGGATAGTTATACATGTGCTCCTTTGCCGCCATCTGCGCGCAGTTATAGCTGCCCGAAAGACCGCTTGTGATGGTAATGCAGAAAATACAGTCCGCATCTCCAAATGCCCCCAGCCAGTCTGTAACATTGGGACATGAGGAGCTTGATTTACCCTTGTACTTCTCAAGGTCGGAAAGCATATCCTCAACGTCAAGATCATCGTTGTCAACATATTCCTTATCTGCCGTGATTATCTTAAGCGGAACCTGCGCAAATTCCACATTTTCCATTTCCAATATGTCGGCGGATGAGTCTGCTACTATTCTGAAATTCATAATATACCTCTGTGTTTTTCGTTATCGTTCGTGATGAACATTTACACTATTATATCAGTTTTTGAAAAACCTGTCAAGCAGTTTTATGTAAACAATTTAAAAACATCAAAAAATAATACGCTTGACAAAACCTAAAAACGGAGTTATAATATACATATGATGAATTTACAGACAAAACAACATCTCAAGGACTCAGTCTCCGCCTTCCGTCTGCCGAGATATGAAGAAATCCCCAATGTAGGACTTTATCTTGAGCAGGTGGCGACATATATAAACGGTTTTCTGACACAGATCAGCTGCGCGGAAATAACGACCTCAATGATAAGTAATTACGTAAAGAAAGGATTTATTCCCTCCCCGCAAAAAAAGCAGTACGATGCCGACAGAATAGCGTATCTCATTTTTATCGCCATAACAAAAAACGTACTCTCCATGGAAAATATCGTGGAGCTTTTTGAGATGCAGAAAAACTCCTATTCCCTGCCAATGGCTTATGATTATTTCTGCAATGAGCTTGAAAATATGCTGTCATATGTCTTCGGACTCAAAAAAGAACCCGACAAAAACCTCGGCATCACCGATACCGAGGAAAAGGACTTCCTCAAAAATGTTATTATCTCTGTCTCACACAGCATATACCTGACATCCTATTTCTCCGAGCTGAAGAAGGAAAAGCAAGATCCTGATCAATAATACCCATAAACAACATACGGCGGTCCGCGCATCTGACGAGCCGCCGTGATATTTCGCCATCCGGAGAATTTCATTATTTGGCATATTACATGATTCCCAACGAATAAAATAAATAAAGTCCGTATCCATAGTTGCATAAAAACTAAAATTTAATTAAAAATCATATTCTCACTTGACATTACGTCAAAAATCTGTTATAATATTCAAGTGGTTACAGAGACACAAATAGAAATTTCGTATTCTGAATTTTTATTTCGGGGTGTGGCGCAGCTGGTAGCGCGCGACGTTTGGGACGTCGATGCCGCAGGTTCGAATCCTGTCACTCCGACCATATCGAGTGTTCATAACAGATTTCAGTTATGGACACTCGATATTTTTATGTCTGCATTTATATTTCGTTGTTTGGAGTAGCGTTTCGCTACTCTTTTTTCTTTTAGATTGCGTTGGGTAGGTATTCGATTGCCACGCCTTGACGGGAGTCGAGGATAAAGTGAGGTCGCTCAATGATGCCGGGAATGTCGAGTCTGCCGACAAAGCGGTAGTGGATGATGACTCGTTGCGTTCTCTCCTTGCCCTTTCCCTCTACGGGAAATACCTCAATCTTCTCAATAAGCTCTCGCAGAAGTATCGGCGTTAAGGTCTGCATCTCCATAAACTTGCGAATGGCGCGGAGAAAGTCATCCTTTGCCGTCTGCATTTGGTCGATCTTATCAAGCTTCTCTT
>JAFTQL010000040.1 GCA_017462795.1 Clostridia bacterium | reverse complement strand
TCAACGCAAGAATGGATATACCGCAATTATATCGGAGATCTTGGAAATGCCGCGCAAGAGCCGTACAGACGCTGGGTAAAGGAGAACTACGGCATTGATAACGCCGTCTTACCGAGCAGAGAGGAGTACGACTATATCGGAAAAGCTTGTCAGAAATCCGAAAATGCCAAGAGATATTCCATCTTTTGCAATCTCGGTATGGCAAAAACTCTCGATATTTTTGCAGAAACGATAAAAAAAGAAACGAACTTTGAGCAGGTTGTTGGTGCGTTTTACGGCTACACCTTTGAAGCAAAAAACGCTTTGTTTGGCTCATACGCGTTAAGAACTCTCGTAGATTCGCCTAATTTGGATTTCTTTTCGTCTCCCAATGCATATACAAATGCCCGAGCTTTTGGCATTGACTGGGCAGATATGATGCCTGTGGATTCATTGAAGAACCACGGAAAGCTTAGCTTTATTGAATGCGATATCCGAACCTATCTTACCACGAGCATTCAAGAAACACGTCCGGGTGAATATCCCGACGATATCTACAGTACGAATAACGGTACATCGGTCTGGGCGGGTCCACCCACGGCAGAGCTTTCCCGAGAGGCTTTGCGTAAATCCTTCGCACACCAGATAACGAAAGCATCGGCAATATGGTGGTTCGATATGTGGGGCGGTTGGTATGACGATCCGCTTCTTATGAATGAATTGGCAGAAATGAAAAAAATTTACGATACAGATTTTCACTCGGACAAGTCCGATCTCCTTTTGGCTAACGTCGTATTTTTCGCAGATGAACAAAGCTACGCGAATATGCTGACAGGCTCTCCGCACATAGGCTCTATCAAGGCCGCCCGCACAGCTATGGGAAAGACGGGAGTTCCTTACGATTCTTGTATGGTGGAAGATGCGGAGCATGTTCTACAAAACTACAAGGCAGCCGTTTTTCCATTTTCTCTTCCGTCCGAAGCGGGCAAACACGCCATGGAGCTTTGTGAGAAAATGGGGATTCCCTATCTTACGACGACCGCAGACCATTGCGAGCTTACCGTTGACGAAATACGCGAATTTTACAAAGCTAACGGAATACATTTTTATACTGAAGAAAAAGACATTGTCTATGTGGGGAACGGCTATATCGGACTTCATTCCGCTGTTGGAGGAACGAAGCGCTTGCATCTGCCTCACACCTGTACCGTTTCATCAATATTCGGCGCAGAGCTTCCCACACAAACCTCCGACTGCATTGAATTTGAATTAAAGGAAAACGCAACGGCCCTTTTCGCTATTTCTCAATAATTTATTCTAAAAATTGTTTTCTTTATTGACCACACTCCTGTCGGGCTCTTCCATCATTCAGAACGGCAAGCTCTTGGACGCCATCACCCATGTGCTTGTAAACGACCCCTCCGCGTGATATAGAATGTTTAATGAGAATATGTTGAACCAAGCGTAATAACAAAAAGGCAATATCATTCCAAAAATCAGATCGGGATGATATTGAAAAAGGAAATAATAGCCGTAATATCTTATTAACCCTCCTTTACCTGATTTTTTGCCTCTATACATACGTATATTTCGTAAATCTCAAACAACAGTTGTTTTTTTGCGGGTCGCGGTATTGACACGTCCTTGAAAAAATGGTACAATATTTGTACGAAAGTAAGGGGGACAGACTCATGGCCGCAAATCAGAATAAAAAAATGAATTCAACACCGTCATCTCACGACGAAGAGCCTGTATCCCTCCCCCGCTCCTACGGAGTGAGGAAGCGCGTGACATGGGTAACACGCCTCAACGATATAATAGCGTCTGTATTGGCAGTCATTTTGATAGCGTTTTTCGCGCTTATATTCGCGGCGGGATGTATCTGGCTGAATTTGATGCTTGGCGCTATGGGCGTTGTGCTTGCGGGAACGTGCATCGTTCTGCTTATTTATTTCATTCCCTGCAGAAAGCTGCGCAAGCGCCTGAAATTTATTTTCAGACTCAAACGCAGATGTAAAAAGCTCGGCTACAAATTGGAATTCAAGCGAGGGCTTTTCCACGGTCTGCGCTTTAATACAGAGGGACTGGACTTTACGGTAGATACCCGCAAAAAGCAGTGGCGCGTCAGATTCATGACCCCGCGTAAATATCTTTCACATATTATATTTATTGATAAAAACACCATCGACATAAGAACGAACATAACAAGAAGCCGACTGAAGTTTGTACTCGGCTTAAACAGTGAAAAGATACGGCGGACGGAGTACAGCTTCAATGACCCTCTGCCCACAGGGTATAAAAAGGTATCAAGAGCGCTGATACTCAATCCTGTTCCGCACGATGCCTTCAAAAAGGATTCCGACGGTGCTGTCATCCCCATCGGTACAGGCGAATATCTCTACGGCTACACAATGTTCTCCGGCAGCGGCTTTCTCGAAACGCTGATGAGAGAGGACGAATGAAATACTCAAAAAGTTCCCCGGCATTATCCTTGCGCGGGGAGCTTTTTGTAATTTTCTTATGATGTCGCCCCATTCACAGTTTAAAAATTTTGTAAAGCTAAATGCAAAAAAATTGTTGCCAAAATAAAATGAGTGTGATATAATATAATGCGGATGGTTTTTAACCATACTATATTAATGAGAGGTGAGAATATGGACGGCAGTAGTTGTGGGCGAAGTACGGGACCCGGCATCATAGTGTATCGGAACTCAGCGAGCGATGTGTCGTCTGTGTTCCTGTCTGTTTTGCTTTAACATAACAAATACATCACATTATGATAGCCATTGTCCTTCTTCAAAACAACACTACCCAGGCACAAGGTAGGATGGCGTTTTGTATGCGGCAATGGTATTTTTATGCCCATTTTCAGATACAAAATGTTTTATTCACCCTGCCTTTACGATTTTTGCTATGTATGTGTAAAGGAGGAATTTACCAATGGAAACGGAAAACAATGTAACAACGGCGCGTCCCGATTACAAATCCGAGATAGCCGCTATCGTAAAAAGCAATCTTACACCCAAGCTCATGCGCGAAAGGCTTCTGGATTATCACGAGAATGATATTGCCGCATCCCTTGCCGTTTTGCAAAAGGACGAGCGCAGGAGGCTTTACAGCATCCTCGACATTGCCACTCTGTCCGACGTATTTGAATACGCGGAGGAGCTCGATGTCTATCTCGGAGAGCTGAACATCCGCAAAAGAGTGGAGATACTTTCAAGGATCGAGGTATCCACGGCGGCGGCGTATCTTGAGGGTCTTGAGAAAAAAGACCGTGACACCGTCATAGAGCTGATGGCGGAGGAGACACGGAGAGAGATCATTTTGCTTGCGTCCTTCGACAAGGACGAGATCGGAAGCAAAATGACCACCAACTACATTTCAGTGCGCTCGGGACTTGACGTGCGGGAGGCTATGAATGAGCTTATAGCGCAGGCGGCGGAAAACGACAATGTTTCCACCATCTATGTAGTGGATACCGACGATACCTTTGTTGGCGCTATTGACCTGAAGGATCTTATCAGGGCGAGATCGGGAAGACCCCTTGACGACATAATAATGACCTCTTATCCTTACGTATACGCCAATGAGCCTATTGAAGACTGCATAGAGCGTATCAGAGGCTACTCCGAGGATTCTTTTCCCGTTCTTGACAGGGATAACAGGCTGACCGGCGTTCTTACGGCACAGGACATCGGACAGCTTATTGAGGATGAGATCGGAGACGACTACGCAAAGCTTGGAGGTCTTATCGCGGAGGAAGAGCTGAAAGAGCCCCTGAAGCAAAGTATAGGAAAGCGTCTGCCCTGGCTTATCGTGCTTTTCGGCTTCGGACTTATCGTTTCGGCTGTTGTGGGCGTTTTTGACAAGGTCGTTTCAAGCCTTACGCTTATAGTCTCCTTTCAGTCTCTGATACTCGGCATGGCTGGAAACGTGGGCACACAATCGCTCGCCGTCACCATTCGGTCTCTGACAGACGAAAATCTCAGCGGCAAGCAAAAGCTATATCTTATTTTCAAGGAAGCGCGTGTGGGTCTTTGCAACGGGCTGATCCTCGGCGCGCTGTCCTTCTGTCTTATAGGACTGTATCTGTTTCTTTTAAAGGGAGAGCCTGCGACACTTGCATTTGCGGTATCCATGTGTACGGGTATCGCGCTGACGGTATCCATGCTTCTCTCGGGGATAGCGGGTACGGCTATACCCATAATATTCAAAAAAATAAAAATAGACCCCGCCGTGGCGTCAGGTCCTTTTATTACCACGGTCAACGACCTGGTCGCCGTTGTGACCTATTACGGTCTTGCGTGGATATTGCTTATAAACACCTTGGGGCTGTAAGCGTAAACAGGTGGGATCTTAAGATGCATTGTGTCAGTCGCACGCGCCGCGCGACATGCCACTGACACAATGTAGTTTTTTAGCTCTCACCATTCTATAAACATCACGTTTTTATTGAAAATTACGTACACCTCTTTACAAAACAGAAAACATGTGATATAATCAAGATATCAAAAGGTTAATTTTAATAAACGGAGGACTTAAAAATGGCTGAAAACAAATATGCGGGCACACAGACCGAAAAGAATCTTGAGGCGGCTTTTGCAGGTGAGTCTCAGGCAAGAAACAAGTATACTTACTTTGCGTCCGTAGCAAAGAAGGAGGGCTATGAGCAGATCTCGGCTCTCTTCCTCAAGACGGCGGAAAACGAAAAGGAACACGCCAAGATGTGGTTCAAGGAGCTCAACGGTATAGGAAACACGGCTGAGAACCTGGAAGAAGCGGCAAACGGTGAAAACTACGAATGGACAGACATGTACGCAGGCTTTGCCGAGACTGCCGAAAAGGAAGGCTTCCCCGTGCTTGCGGCAAAGTTCCGTCTGGTTGCCGCTATCGAGAAGCACCACGAGGAGCGTTACCGCGCGTTGCTGAAAAACATTGAAATGGCTGAGGTATTCGCAAAGAGCGAGGTCAAGGTATGGGAATGCCGCAACTGCGGACACATCGTCGTCGGCACAAAAGCCCCCGAGATCTGCCCCACCTGCGCTCATCCCAAGGCTTACTTTGAAATACACGCAGAAAATTATTAATAGCGTAAGCTTACATAAAATAACTCCCGCACGGTCAATTCTGTGCGGGAGTTATTTTTGCTATGTCACAACAAGCGATTGATTTTTATGAGATTTGATTTTACTATATTCCATATTTGATCCTGACTCTGTTCAGCTTGTCTCCGAAGGGCTTTGCCAACAGGTACAGAAAAATGACATTGGAGACGGAATACAGGACGGTATGCGTAAGCGCTGTTCCCATGGCGGCAAGGTATAGCGAGCTATCAAAGCCCTCATTGGCGCCTATTACCGTCCACAAGTCCATAACAAGTGAGAATAACGCCCCCGAAAGCGCGCCGTATATAAGGAGCGCCGCCCGGCTTTTTTGCAGAGGTCTTGACAGCAGTCCCGCAAAAAGACCGATGAGCCCCCACGCAAGCATCTGAAACGGTGTCCACGGACCTTGTCCGAAATAGAAATTGGAAAGCAGAGCCGAAAAAGCCCCCACCATAAATCCGGCTTCTCCGCCGAGATACATCGCCGCTATTACGGTAATGGCTGTAACAGGCTTGAAAAATGGAATAAATCTGCCCGCAACGCTCAGCGCTATCATCACCGCCACTATTACCATTCTCCGTGTTCCCGTTATCTTTTTTTCAAATCCCGCGATAAAAAGGATCACAGCCAGCACCGCCACGAAAAGCGAAACAAACAAATGCTTTTTTTGATCAAATACCGCCGTTCCCAGTACCGCGGCAGTCGGTATAAGCACAAAAGGTATGAGAACACGGAGAACATTTCGGACAGCCTTGCTTTTTATGGTCAGCATTGCGAGCCTCCCTTTATCCGGGTGTTCTTGCGGCAAAGCTCGGCGATATCCTCTACCGTGACAGCCCTGTCAAAATACCCCTTGCTCATCCTGCTTGCGGCTGTGGTGTAAAAGCTGTTCTCCGAGAAAAACTCGGCGGGAACGCCCTCCGAAACTATCCCTCCTCTGAAAAACAGAGCGCAACGGTCAGCGCACATCGCGGTAAATTCCACGTCGTGTGTAACAATGACAACTGTCACTCCGCTCTCCTTCAAACGCCTCAGAATGTCAATGATCACAAGCTTTCTGCCCGCGTCAAGCCCTTTTGTGGGCTCGTCCATCAAAAGCAGCCGCGGCTTTGTGGCAAGCACCTTGGCAAGGGCGGTGAGCTGCTGCTCTCCTCCCGAAAGGTCGTAAGGATGCTTATCCATAAGCGGGCTCAGATCAAATGGCAGGCTGCTTATATCCGCTCCCGCATCCGCAAGCTCCTCGCGAACGGTATTTTTCAGAAACACCGTTTGCACATCCTGCGGCAAAAGCGACAGGCACCGGCGGTAAAGCGATTGATTTTTATAATCCCTCAGCTTCTTGCCAAATATGCGGACGCTTCCGCTGTAAGGTCTCAGTAAAGCAGCGGCGACCCCCAGCGATGTTGTCTTGCCGGAGCCGTTTCCTCCGAGTATGCAGAATATCTCGTTTTTGTACACAGTAAGGTCAAGGTCACTCAGCACGTCGGACTGCTCCCTGTCATATCTGAAATACACATTGCGGAACTCAAGAGCGGGCTCTTGGCTGTGTGTATATTCCTCCCGCACAAGTGAGCGCACGCTGTTGTCGGACACGCTTTCAATAAACCGTCTGCCCTCCTTTACAGTCAGTGGACACGATATATTTTTCTCCTCCGCATCAAGAGCGTGATACAGCCTTGAAGCGGCAGGCATGGCACAGAGAAGCTCCCTCCTGTCTCCAAGTCTTGATATCACCTCTCCCGGAGCGCCGTTATCCGTAAGTCTTCCCTTTTCCATTACCATAAGCCTGTCGCAGATGGGAATAAGCTCCTCCAGTCGGTGTTCAACTATTATCACAGTCAGTGAAAGATCGTTATTAAGCTTTTTGAGCGTGGCTATAAAATCGGATGCGGCAATAGGATCAAGCTGAGCCGTGGGCTCGTCAAGTATGAGTATATCGGGGCTCATCACCATGACCGACGCAAGATTGAGAAGCTGTGTCTGTCCGCCCGAAAGCTCTGAAACGCTCTTCTCATACCAGCTCTCAATACCGAAATAGCTCGCCATCTCCGCCACCCGCGCGGCAATGATGTTCTGCGGAACACCCATGCTTTCAAGCCCGAAGGCAAGCTCATGCCACACCTTGTCAGTCACGACCTGCTGAGCAGCGTTCTGCATAACAAAGCCCACCGAGCGCGCCGACTCCGCCTCTGACAGCTCATCTATTGGCATACCCTTATAAAGAACACGTCCGTTTTTTTCACCCAAGGGAGAAAGCTCACGCTTCAAAAGCCGAAGAAGGGTGGATTTTCCGCTTCCAGTTGCTCCGCATACCACAACGAAATCTCCCTGCTCCACACTGAAGGACACGCTGTCAAGCGCGGGCGAGGAACAAAGCGGATATGTAAATGTCAGATTTTCGATATTAAGTATTTCCATTTTATCTTCTCCTCTGCTTCAATGATAGTGGGTAACAGTACAAGCACCGTATATGAGGCATATCCGGCTATAGTCATAATATCAATGTCAGCCATGCGCACCGACGGATAAAAGGTAAAGTCCAAAGAGCCCACCGCAATGCTCACGCAGACAATGGCGCTCAGGGCAACGGTGACGGTCAGAAAAACGATATCCGCCCTGCGAAAACGGAATATGGAAAAGTGCGTCCTTTTCCCCGTTCCGTATCCTCTTGCCGCCATACTGTCGGCGGTGACAATGCCATTCTCCAGCGCCCATGTAACCATTACCGAAAATATTCTCAGACCGCCCCTTGCGCGGTCTATTATGTTATCATCCTTATAAAGTCCGAGCGCCCTCTGAGTCTGTCCTATCCTTGCCGTCTGTCTGCCGAAAAGCGGTACATAGCGCAGTCCCATGGAAAGTATCAGCGCAAGCTTTGGCGACAGCTTGCCGAAAAGGTACAACAGCTTGTCACTTGTCATTATCGCGGTGAAGGAACGAAACCAATACAGCACCGCCACTACCATAGCCGCCGTCGCCGCTCCGTATAAAACCGCCTCGGCGGTAATGGGCGAGTCGTTGATCACAAACAAAACCGTTACGCCGTTATGGGACACAAGCGGATTGATGAGCGCAAGCGCCAAAAAAAGGCAGATTGACATAAGGTGGTGCTTTGCTCCCCGCATTCCACTCAGAGATGCGCAAAGCAACACAGCTCCAGACAGAGAAATAAAAAGAAGAACGGGATTCATGCAGAACATTGCTATCCCCGCGACCGCGAGAAAATACACAGCCACGGCAACAGGGTTATATTGAGAAAAGCTTCGCATATTCCGTTCTCCTTTCATTCTTGATTATTTTCAAAGGTTATTTCAGATCGTTTCCAAGCTCGCAGGTGTAAAGCCACTCGATGACATCGCCGTCCGCAAGCTCATACTCTCCGCATCCCACCGACGGAGACACGCCGTTGACATGATACACCCATCCCGAGAGATCTCCGTGATCGTATTCGTAAAGATAATTTATCCCCGCGATATACGCCATATCGGCGCTTCCGTTATTTTCGATATGAATGTTATATTTTCTTGCCGCCTCCACAAGGATATCGTAGACCGTCTCACCCTTCTCAATATCGAAGGACACTGTGTCAAGTATAACGCCATCCTCCGGTATATGCTCGGACTCGGTCTTGCCTGCCACCGTGTCGCAACGGATGGTAAAGGTCACCGTACCTATTATGTCGGTTTTGGTGATATCCTCACCGTTATAATACTCATCCGCGCTCCTGAGATCGGTAACGCAGACAAGAGTCACCGCCACTGCCGTCACCACAAGAACAGCTATAAAATTCTTGATATTCCGCTTTTTGAGGAGAAACAAAATAACACAGATCACACCGCCGACGGCTATTATGATAAGACACGTCCACAGCTTATAGCCATTCCCCCACTTATTTTTATCATCCGTTCCCGTGCCCGGAGCAGAATCGGCTTTTTTGTCATCCGTATCCATCTTTGGAGCAGGCTGTACATTCTCGGGGTCACCGCGGTCAAGTATATAAAGCGGACCTTTTCCGTTCGCCATACGGATATAAGCGGCAGACGCGTAAAAGACCTGCTCTGTCGCATTCGCGTTTGACTCACCGCCCGTCTTATGACAAAAGCTTCCGTCGGCAAGTCTGTATTTTTCCATTCCGTCGATCAGCGTGTTACCGTTTTTGATAAACCTTTGGTCAGATCCGCAATCCACACCGAGGGAGCAAAGCGCCACAAGCACCTGAGCCGTACTCTCGGGATTGCTCACTCCGTAGCTTGCGTAATCTCCGTCGGTCTGCTGACGCTCGGACAAAAAGGCAAGCGCTCGGTCTGTGGCTGACTTAACGGCATCATCGGTATTATAATACACAGACAGCGCCTGCACTGTCATTGCGGTAACGTCAACATCTCCCGTCTGACCCGTCAGCGACCATCCGCCGTCCCCACATTGGAGAGACAACAGCTTTTCCACCGTCTCACGCGAGGTAATATCTCCCGAATATCCGTTATTCAGCAAATGCAGCCCGTAGACCAGACTCATGATACCCTGCTTTCCTATGGAATCGGTCAGCACCGAAGAGATGTAACCGTCCGTACTGCCTACGGCGCTCAGACAAAGAGCATATTTCTGACGCGTGGACGCGGAATATACCTCGTTCCTTTCAAGGTATTCAAGCAGTGCCACCTCATATCGGGAAAAGTCATACTCACCGCTCTGAGCGAGAGCAATGATATACCACTCCGCCCCGATCCCCGCGCCGTCTGTCAACGCGCCGTTTATCCATTCCTGCACACTCTCACTGCCAGATATTGCCTGCTGATAGCTGACGATACCGTCCATAAGGCCTTGTGCCCTATGGACGGTATTATCGTTATTTCGCGCGTACACGGAAACACCGCATACGCAGTAAAGCAGTGTCAGACAGCACAGCAATACGGCAAAAAGCTTATTTCTCATTATTCCTTTTGCGCTTGAGAGCAAATGCCGTAACAGCGCCGGCAAGAGCGACAACAGACATGCTCATAACAGATACCGAGCTTCCGCAGCCCTTATCCTCGACAACCTCTGTGTCGGAAGAAGGCGTGCTTGTTGTAACGGTATCTGCCTCCACCGTTGCCACGCAAACGGGAGGAACAAGTGTCAGCGTGTCGGAAACAGCGCTGATAATATGTGTTCCCGCCTTATCCAGCGTTACCGTCACCTTACCCTCAGCGTCGGTCTTAGCGTTTGTGGCACTGCCGTCAACGGTAACCGTTGCTCCCTCAACGGGAGAGGTTATGGGATTATACTGCTCATCAAATCCCGCCATAGAAAGCGTGAGCGTTACCGTGTCCCCTTGCTTTCCGCTTACGGTATGCGTATCAAAGAAGCAATATGTATCCGACCATGCTGTAAGGTCTGTGAAAACATAGGCATTTATGTAGTCTCCGTCCTCAACGGGATCGGCAAGCCCCATGGCGGAGGCGTTATTCACGTAATAACCGTAGCTGCCGCCGTTTGCCGTTCCCCAGAGCTTATCAATGGCAAGTCCGTACTGACCGACAGAGGAAGCGTAGCCTGCCGCCGCTCCGCCCTCATACTTTGACTCATGAGCCGCATAGAGAGCATCATTGACAGTAAGAGCGCCGTCATTGTCAACATCCGTCACCGCAACAGACTCCTGCGCGACAGCAAGCTTTCCCGTTGCGTCACAGATCGTCACATATACCGTTGCGGTATTCTCCGCGTCCGCGGCGAAGGCGGGAATTCCCATAAGGCTCAACGCCAGAACCAATGCGATCAATGCGCTTGCTTTTGAAAGTACTTTTTTCATTTTGAAGATCCTCTTTCTTTTTGTTTTTATTTATACATAACCGTTCGGCTGTGCATCGGGATTTGATCAGGCATCCCCGATATTACCGTGTGTATCCTCATTCTTTTTCGCCTCTTTCAACGCGGCGGTTCGCCTCCGCTTCGCGCGGATACGCTTTTCTCTGCTTCGCTCGGCTCGGTCATCATCTCTCAGAGGCTTTATGCCCGCCGCCTCCAATGCACGCGGCCAAGGTCCTAAAAACGCCTTGATAGCAACCACCTCGTGATCGGAAAAATCCGACCGTTGCGGGTATCTCTCAACACCCTCGCCCCTCAGAAGCTCGTATTTATCGCGCAACAGGGCAAGACAATCCTCACGTGTCAACTTCTTCTCTGCCATATGTACCTCCCAAAAACAAAAAACGCTTTTTTACCGACCGAATCGATAAAAAAGCGCAGCTATCTCCCAAAGGCGCAAAGAAGGCAGACTCCCCCCTTGACGCAAACGAAAAACGGCTACACTTTTCATATCCAAAAATGCTTCGCGGTTACCTCGGCAACCGCCATACCAATCGCTATTGTCTGGTGAGTATTCCGACTTAAGAGACGCACACGCGCCTCAATTACGGTAATGATGGTTGCGACGGATTTGCACCGAACTTCCCTCTGATCCGAAGCCGTCAAAGCGCCTCGGAACCAAACAGCGAAAATATTCAATTATCAATAACTTAAAGTCATTTTTTGACGACGGTGCTATTATAGCACATCCCCCACCGAATGTCAATACCTTTTTCTTATTTTTCAAACCTTTTCACAAAGAACAAGCGGCTGTCGGCACAAGCCAATGTCATGATAATACCCATGATCATTGCGTGCAACAGCCGCTATTCCGATGTATCTGTTATTTCAGCACAGACACCGCGTCGCTTATAGTCTTTTCAAAGGCTTCTCTGCCATATTTGTCCACCTCTGCTTTGTTCTTCTCGCCGTGGGTAAGGCAGCCCGCGCCGCCTATACATCCGCCGATACACGCCATACCCTCGATAAAGTTACCGTCAAGGACATTCTTGCTCTTTTTGAGAAGCGCCATGCGGCATGCCTCGATTCCGTTACAGGGAACGGCTTTAAGATCAAATTCAAGATTCTGCTCCTTCAGACCCTGCGCGACCGCATCGGAAAGACCGCCGGAACGGGCAAATATTCTTCCGAAGTAGGAGGCGTTATCGAGAACACCCTCTTCAAGCGCGGTAATGTCTATATCGCGGCTGTCAAACAACGCCTGAAGCTCCTCAAAGGTGAGCACCGCGTCAACATAAGGCTTGACAGATTCAAGCTGTGCCTCTGCCTTTTTGGCGGTACACGGTCCGATAAAGACGACCTTAGCGCCGGGATCAATTCCCTTGACATACTTCGCAAGCGCCGCCATAGGAGACGGGTTATGGGAAATATGCTCGACAAGTCCCGGGAATGCGGACTTTATGTATGCCACGAATGCGGGACAGCAGGAGCTTGTGAGGAATCCCTTTTCCGCAAGCTCGCGCGACTCCGCCACTGCCACCATATCAGCACCCAGCGCCGCCTCTATCACCGTATAGAAGCCAAGCTCCTTGAGTCCGGTTATTACCTGACCAAGCTTCGCATAGGTAAACTGACTGGAAACGGAAGGCGCGACCATGGCATACACCTTATATTTTTGATTGCCGTTGCTCTTTTTAATCAGATCGACAACATTCAGAATATATGATTTATCCGTGATAGCTCCGAAGGGGCACTGATATACGCATGCTCCGCACTGAATGCACTTACCGTTGTCAATAGATGCGGCATTGTCAGTATTTATGGATATCGCCTTGACCTTGCAAGCCACCTGACACGGACGCTTACGATTGACAATAGCGGAATATGGACATACGTTTGCGCACTGACCGCACTCCACGCATTTTGTTTTATCTATATGAGCCACATGATTGTGGTCAAAGGAGATCGCGCCTCTCTTGCACACATCCTCACAGCGGTGAGCGAGACAGCCACGGCAGGAATCCGTTACCTCATATCCCGCGGCGGGACACTCGTCACAGGCAATGTCGATGACTTCAATAATATTGGAATTTTCCTTGTCACCGCCCATGGCGATCTTCACGCGCTCCGCGAGAATAGCTCTCTCCTTATAAACACAGCAACGCATGGTGGAGGTCTTTCCCGGAACTATGGTCTTTGGGATCTCCAGCACATTTTCAAGCAAAGTATCGTTCCACGCCTGACGCGCCACCTCACGGAGCACCTTGTACTTGAGATACTGCACCTTTGTATCAAACTTTCTCATAACGCTTCTCCTCAAAAATTAGAAATAACTTACTTTTATACGCTTACCCATAAGCTTCAGGCACTTTGACAGCTCCTCCACAAGATTCATCTTGATATTGAAGTTGATGGGCAGATCGGGATTCTGATGGGCGGGATTTATCGCTCTTCCCACGTAGAAATTAATGTCCGTCGCCTCCTCGAACAGAAGTCTGCTGATAAGAGACGCGCCGTCCCGCTTAAAGCTCCAATGCTCATAATGCTCGTTTTCTCCAAGGTAATCCTTGGCATATTCAAGCACACGGTTGACTGTGATAACCCCCTCGGTCACAAGGTCAACTCCCTCGATCTCCGCAATGGGCGGGATATCCGATCTTTCAAAATTAAGGCTTGCCTTGAGCGGCTTGCCGAGATATTTGGACGCGATAGACGAGGTAGTTCCACCGCAGATAATATGCTTTCCCTCCTTGGAAAAGAACAGCGACATCATTCTGCTGCAGTCGTCTCTGTTTGAGGGCGGACCGAACAGAATATTCATGGGCTCTCTCTTACGTATCTTAACAACGCAAGCTGTTGTGTCGTCACCGGGCTCGTAGCCGTAAAGCTTGTCGCACTCATCCACAAGTATGGTAGACATATTCTTTGCCGTATATCCGCCGGGAACAAGCGCCTCCATGTATCCGATGATCTCCTCACGCTTCCAACCGAAATTGTAAAAGCCTCCGATACCCGCGTGAGGACAGCCGTCGCTCATAGCCACGAACACGTCATTCTCCCTCAGCTTTATCACGGACTTATATATCTTTTTACCCCCGATATTCATCTCGGTCTTGGGATAATCGTAGTTAGCGTAGTCACGGATAACTATGACCTGCGGATTATCATACTGAATGATCTCCGCGATATCGTTGTTGAGAAGATGGATGATGGTAAATGTGGAATACGCCACGCCTCTCACCGAGCACACAGGAAGTGTGGCGGCAATGGTAGAGACACATTCTTCAATGGGAAGTCCCGCCGCCATCATTGTGGAAATGATCTTGGAGGTCAGCGTTGAAAGTATGCTTGCCTTTACCCCGCTTCCCAGACCGTCCGCGAGAACGATAACGGTGGAGTTTTCGTTTTCCTCCACCACATCCACGTGGTCGCCGCAAAGCTCCTCGCCGAAGTGGTTTATGCTTTTATATCCTATTTCCGCGCACAGATCATTCATTTGTGATGGACTCCTTCAGCTTTGTAAGCGCGATCTTTGTCTCAGCCGCGGTCTCTCCCAGAAGCGACGCTATCTCCTGAACGATACGCATCTGCTTTTCAACAACCTTATCCGCTACCTCAACGGTCTGACGGCTGATGTTTTCCTTCTTTTCCTTCTCCGCCTCTTCGTCAGTAACATCACGCATAATTCCCACAAGCATGCGCGAATCCTTGTCGTATACCACCGTCTGCTCAACATATCTCTTGTATTCGGCAAGATAAACCCTCTGATCGCGGATGCTTCTGCCGCTGTTCTTCACCTGAAGGAAGGCAGTTGGGTCGAGTATGCGGACCACAGGCTCTCCGAGCACATCGGAGGCGGCGCGGATATTCATTATCTTGCGCGCGGCGGTATTGATCTGCTGGACCTCCAGATCCTCATTGAGAACGATAAGTCCGTTGGGAGTATTCTTTACGATGGTGTCGGAAAAGCTTTCCGCCTTATCCTTGAGGAAGGGCAGACACATGGAGCTTTCCGCCTTGCCCTGACAGATGGCTATAGCCTTTTCACGGCAGGAGCTGTAACCGCAAGAACCGCAGTTAAGCTCATCCGCGGGCTTGAACTTGCCCATCTGACGGAGAACATTGGCAATTTCGGTCTCCGAAGGCTGAGGCAGCTTATGCTCAATATATGTAAAATGCTTTCTCAACTCATAGGATCTGGGCTGATCAACATTAAAATCACGCGTACCAGCAAAGCTTGCCACCGACATATAATCCTTTACGGGAGAGCAATGGTACTTTTCCATAACGGGACCGCCGATACAGCTACCTACGCAAGCGGACATTTCTATGAAGCACTTGTGTATCCTTCCACTTTCTATATCCTTCAGCGCGGAGATACAGTTCTCCACACCGTCAAGCGCCATGTATGTAAATCCCGGAGCATCCTGCGCCATGGTCTTGAGTATGCCGCCCGTAGTGGGAAAGAAGCGCGCTCTGCTCTCCTCGTTTGAATCCATTTCACGTTCAAGCTCTATGCGTTCATTCTTTAACCAGTTAGTAAGCTCCTCAAAGGTAAGAACGGCATCTACGATGTCCCCGTAATATTCCGCCTCGTCCTTCTTTGCCACGCACGGACCGATAAATACCGTCTTTGCGTTCGGATATCTCTTTTTGATGTCGGCGCAGTGAGCCTGCATGGGAGACAACACGTCCGCAAGATACTCAAGCTCAGCTGGGAAATACTTCTGTATAAGCAGATTTACCGAATGACAACAGGAGGTGATGATAATATCTCTCTCGTCCTCCCTGAGCATACGCTCATACTCAGTCTTAACTATTGTAGCGCCAACAGCCGTTTCCTCAACATCATAAAAGCCCAGTCTCTTCAGCGCCTTCTTCATAGCGCCTATGCCAACTCCGTCGTAATTTGCCACGAAAGAAGGAGCAAGACTGACGATAACGGGATCTCCGCTCTGCAAAAATACCCTTACCTTCTCTGTCTCATCAACTATCTCCTTTGCGTTCTGAGGACAAACAACAAAACAATGACCGCACAAAATGCACTCATTGCCTATGATATGGGCTTGGTTTCCCGAAAAACGAATTGCTTTAACGGGACAGTAACGGATACACTTATAGCAGTTTTTACAGTTGGATTTTTTCAGTGTCAGACAACTTGGCATATGCGTCACTTCCTCTCGTTTTCAACTGCGCTCAAAATATTATTTGCGAAAAATTCCCTGAAATTATCGCGGGTAATGCCTAAATGAATATCATCATTCACCTGTATGGTAACACCGACTCGGTTGCACTTGCCGATGCAAAAGCTTCCGGCAAGTGTAACGTAGTCCTCGATGTGATGATCTTCAACGGCTTTTTGTAAAAGCTCAACTATCTCAGCCGAGCCCTTGAGATGGCAGGAGCTGCCAACGCAAACCTGAACGATCACCATGATTATTATACCTTCGCAAGAACTTCTTTTTTGAAAAAGCTTTCCACCGTCTCGGGAGTTACCGAATAAAAGCTGTCGTCAACAGTAACGCATACGCCCTGCTGACATTTGCCCATACAAAAAGTTCCGCCCAGCTCTACCTTATCGCCAAGACTGTTTTCGGCTATCAGATACTGAAGCTGCTCAACCACCTGACGAGAACCCTTGATATGGCAGGAGCTTCCTATACAAACTGTAATTTTCATAGTTATTGTTATCCTTTCATAATTATTAGTTATTTAACGGGAACAAAGCAGTGTTTTGCTCGCAAAATGCTTTATTCATAGTCTACTACGCTTACCCAGGACAAAAGGAACTCTCTCTCCTTCTCGTTACCCTTTACGGACTGGGAAGCGGCTACGATCGGCATCCACTTCTGAACGTACTGCTTTGCGGTTCCGCTCTTCTCACAGAAGAGGTCAAGATACTTCTTTGCGCCGTCAATGTCGCCGTTCAGCCAGAACAGCAGATATGTTCTCGCAACGTCAGCGGATGCGTTGCCCTGCGTAGCGTGCGACCAGTCAAGAATATAAGGAACGCCGTTTTCGGTGATAACTATGTTTGAGGGATTGAAGTCTCCGTGGCAGACCTTATTGTGCTTGGGCATACCCTCAAGACGGGTATGAAGGTCGTAACGGGTAGTAGCGTCGATCTCGGTAAGGCAGATCTTGCGATTCATCTTGTCCTTAAGCTTGTTGAGCAGAGGACAGGTCTTGGAATGAACGGTGATCTGGAGATCCACGAGCATATCAAGATATTCATCCTTCTTGTCGGGATTCTCAGCCATAAGCTGTGCCATGGTCTTGCCCTTGATGTACTCGGATACGATAGCCCACTTACCGTCTATCATGGTTACCTCAAGGACCTTGGGGATGTTAAGACCCGTCTCCTCTATCCTTGCCTGATTGAGCGCCTCATTGAGGACATCAGCCTTGGAATACTCGGAGTTGAATACCTTGATGCACTTGTCGCCGTCGCGGTAGATGGTCTTGTTGTTTCTGACTGCTATTACTCTGTCAAGTTTCATATATATAACCTCCCAAAAAATTACGCCTTTTTACCCTTGCGGTAAGGGGTCTTGATCTGATCGGGCTCAAAGCCGCTTGTCTGCTGATCGGGCATATCCTCTTCAACAAAATGCTTGCCGTAGTACGCGTTGAGGTACATCTGCTTGATCTCGCTCATCAGAGGATATCTGGGGTTTGCTCCCGTACACTGGTCGTCAAACGC
>JAFTQL010000039.1 GCA_017462795.1 Clostridia bacterium | reverse complement strand
CGGCGTTATTGTTACCGAGGACAGCAATGTAACAGTAAATGTTAACAGCTCTACTCTCACAGCGAATAAGAACGGTGTGGCTGATCAGTATATCCTTGCGCTGAGAGAAAATGCAGTAACTATCACAATGGATAAGAACACTGTTCTTAACACAAACAGCGGTTACCTTAAAGGCTTTGCGGAAGACCAGACGATCACAGTTCCCGCGGCTTATGTTGATGAACTCGGACTTGAAGGTTACGCAGCCAACATTGACGTAACTGCAGGCGTGGCAACCGTTCTTGGTAATGCGGTCGTAAAGATCGGTAATACCTACTATGGAAGCCTGAAGTCGGCTCTTGAAGCGGCTAAGACAAACGACGTGATAACTCTCCTTGCAGACATCACCCTCAACGAAATGCTCACTGTCAATACTGCGGTTACCATCGACGGTACAAACGGAGACAGCGTATATACCATTACAAGTACCGCAAAGAAGGCGTTTGAGGTAAACGCAAGCGCAACCTTCCATAATGTGGCGATCGTCAACAACGCAGCAGACGGACGTTGTATTGATACACGTACAGGCAATATTACTCTCAAGCTTGAGAATGTAACACTTACAGCAGAGAATGGCGCAAGCCAGCCTCTTAATATTGGCGGCTCCGGTAGCAACATTACCGTTGTTATTACCGATTCTACCATCATAGCAGGCACAGGCTACGCTATCACAACATGGAATCCCGTAACGATGTCCATCGCAAACAGCGATATTTCCGGTTGGGCAGCTCTCAACATCAAGGGCGCAAGCAATTCCATTGGTTCTGCAGGCTCTGCAATCACAGTTAAGGATTCCACGATCACAGGTACAAATACCTACAACGGAACAAGTGACGGATTCTCCGTTATTACTGTTGAGGATAAGAATGTAACCATCAAGATTCAAGGTAATAGTACTATTACAGCGAACAAGACGGGCGAGGCAAATCAGTTTGTTATCGATCTTAACGCACATCAGGGCGTAACGGTCAATATGGACGCAACCGTAACAGTTGAATCCAACGACGGCTATCTCGCAGGCTATGTTGCGGGTCAGACGATCAAGCTTCCTGAGGCAGTAGCATCGGCTATTACGGCTGAGAACTACACTTATGAGACAGCGGACGGCGTTATTACCGTAACAGGCACGGTGTCTTCTGCTCCCACAGAGACAGGATTCACAGGTGCTAACATGACTATCGGTAAGGATCTCAGCATGAAGTACTATGTATTTGTAGCTGAGGAGCATGTAGGTAAGGAAATAACTGTTAGATTTACAGTTAACGGCAATGAAGCTGTCGAAGAGGTACAGACTCCCGATGCAAGCGGAGAGTATGCATTTGTTGTTAAGATTTATCCTCAAATGTTGGCAGATAATATTAAGGCTGAAATACTTGTTGATGGTGTAGTGCTTGAGAGCGCAACAAAGGATAACTACAGCGCTAAGCAGTATCTCCTTGATTTGATGGCTCTTAACCCCAACAATGAAAAGCTCAAGACACTGATTTCCAACATACTTGTTTACGGTGAAGAGACGCAAAAGTACAGAGGCGAGTATAACTCCGAGAATCCCATACTCGATGAAGCTACTAAGGCTATCATTACTCCTACATCCAAAACTCCTACCGTAAACTCTGCACTGCTTACAGACTCTACAAGTACTGTAGGTACGAAATTCTATCAGTCAGGTATTTACATATCCAATACCAATAAGCTTTATTTCACATTTGTATCTAATGATATTGACAACGTATCTGTCAAGATTAACGGTAAGGATGTCGAGTATCAGAAGTATACAACGATTGAAGGCGTTGGCGATGTATATATTGTATTTACCGATGAGCTTTATGCAAATCAGCTTGACGCAAACCACTATGCAGTATCTCTCTATGATGGTGATACTCTTGTACAGTTGTATAACTATTGTGCGCAGGACTATGTATATGCTATGAAGGATCATGCGACAGCAGGCGCAATCACAGTGGCACTTTACAACTACGTAAAGGCTGCGGTTGATTACTTCGAGTGGTAATTCGAAGAAAGGAGATAGTATAATGATAAATTCTTCAAAGAAATTTGAGTCTCCCATGGCAGCATTTATTGCATTTGAGACAGATGATATTATGACTTTATCTACAATGTTACCCGGTACTAATGCTGCATCTGGTAATGGCTATGTTGAAGAAAATGAACAGGAAGGTCAAATCTAAAACCTGTTTAGTCAACAATTACTGTTGATTTTCCAACCAAATAAAAATCCCCCACAGGAGCGAACCGCTCCTGTGGGGGATAAACTTTATTTTGAATAGCAGATAACAGGTAATAGATAACAGGTAACAAATTTTAGTGAAGTATCGGATAACGCCGATGTGAAGTTAAGTGCGCCACCAGCTTCCGCGGAAACTTCACTGTCCGCAGGACAACTTCACTTGCGAAGCAAACCTCATGCGCCGAAAGGCGCACTTAGTTGAAAACGACAGATTCCTGTAGGAAGCTGTCGTTTTCTGGTGCGGGTGACAGGACTTGAACCTGCACGAATTAACACAAGATCCTAAATCTTGCGCGTCTGCCAATTCCGCCACACCCGCGAATGAATATTAAAATGTACCTTGGCAGCCGCGCAGGCAACCTCAGTTTTTCTTGCGCAGTCTGCAGCGACGCTTCGCTTACGCAAATCCGCCACACCCGCAAATGAATATTAAAATGTAACTTGGCAGCCGCGCAGGCAACCTCAGTTCTTCTTGCGCAGTCTGCAGCGACGCTTCGCTTACGCAAATTCCGCCACACCCACGAATGAATATTAAAATGTACCTTGGCAGCCGCGCAGGCAACCTCAGTTCTTCTTGCGCAGTCTGCAGCGACGCTTCGCTTACGCAAATTCCGCCACACCCGCAAAGAATGTTAAAATGGAGTAAAATGTATCACACCACCTCAAAGATTTTACCACACTTTTGCGAATTTGTCAAGCACAGATTTCGATATTTGCAAATATAATAAAAAGCAGACGCAAATTTCAGCCCCAACACACCTCCGCCTCGCCTGTTATCCGCCTATAGGTACACCCTCCGCATACCCAAACGCGCTCCGCGCTCATAACATGGGCTAAGCCCATTCATGACTCTGAACTCATTTTCTTACCAATTTATAAATATATGCGCGCGAGAGAGAAAAAATCACTCGGCGAGGAGGCAGGAGAGGGCAAAAAAGGGGTCTTGTCCGAGGAAAAACGGGCTTAAAAATAAAAAAGTAAAAATTTCCTGAATAAAAATCAAAAAAACCCTTGACATCCTTCTAAAAAAATGTTATACTATACCAAGCAAAGAGGCTTTGACGGGATAACTATCCCTATCGCACGGCGATCTCGGTATGGCCAACCGAGGTTCGTGCGGTGAGAAATTATCTTGTCGGGTCGACAAAAGGAGGCGGTTGACGAAATTACAGTGTCTTAATTGACCGACTAACTTCGTCACTCCGAGATTTGTCAAAAATTTCTAAAGTTTTAATTTTTCAAAGGAGAAGAACAATGAAAAAAACAATGAAGAAGATGCTCGCTCTTGTTCTGGTTTTGGTAATGTGCGTGTCTGTTGCAATGCCTGTATTTGCTGCTGACGCAACATGCCCCGGCGCGGGAAAAGAGCACATGAAGGACAACTGTAAGGCTACGCCTGTTGTTGGCGGCAAGCATGACCCCAGTTGTCAGAAGCAGGGTTATACTGTATACCAGTGTGATACCTGTGGCGATTTCTTTGCAGATGACATCGTTCCCAGTTTGGGCGGTGTTTGTGACTGGGAGATAGACACAGAAGCTACATGTGCTACCCCCGGAAAGAAGCACTGTAAGGTTTGTGGCGCGGTAGAAGAGATCGCTGCTACCGGCAAGCACAATTATGTTTGGGACACCGAGGCTACATGCGGTGTTGCAGGCGCAGTTAAGACTGGTATCTGTAAGGTTTGTGGAGATAAGAAGGTTGTTAGTCTTGACGCTCACAAATATCCTTCTGTTCCCGAAATCACAAAGAAGCCCACTTGCGCGGTTGATGGCGCTGGAGAGGCTGTATATAAGTGCGAGAACTGCAATTACGAGAAGAAGGTAGTAATTTACGCTCTTGACCACCACATGGATCTCGTTGATCTCACTAAGGAGCTTAAGGATGCTACATGCGGAACTGCCGGACTCAAGCTTAAGGCTGGCGAAACAAAGGCTGAGAAGTGTACAGTGTGCGGATACAACACCACTGAAGTAGTTGAAGCACAGCACTCTTGGGGTGCAGAGTATACTCTTGCTCCTACATGTACAACATACGGTTTCGTATTCAAGGGCTGTGAGCTCTGCGGTACGACTGAGACGGTAAAGGTTATTGAGAAGGCTGGTCATAATTATGTATCCAGCAACTCTAACGCTACTTGCGGCGAAGATGTTACACTTACTTGTGACTGGTCGGCATACAAATGCACCAACACTGCATGCGTTGTAGACGGAAAGCACACACTTCATCCCACAACTGGATGCGGAGCTACAGAGGAACTCAAGGGTCGCGAGTGTGACTATGAGGAAAAGACAACTCCTGCTACTTGCGTAGAGCCTGGTTATAAGTGGGAAGAGTGTAAGGTCTGTGGCAACAAGAAGGAAGCTGTACAGACAACTCCTGCTACCGGTGTTCACACATGGAACGAAGAACCCGAGATGAACGCAAGTACAGACCCCACATGTCAGCATGCTGGTGTATACACATATTTGTGTAAGAATGATGGATGTCTTGCATTCACACAGGTTCCTAAGGCTAAGCTTGAGCATAAGCTTGATGGCGGTGATACAACACAGCCTGAGTGTGGCAAAGACGGCTATATCACATATACATGTACACAGCCCGGATGTAATGTAAATGGCAAGGCTTATACAGAGGTAGTATATCCTGATAGCCTTAAGTTTGATCCTGCGAACAAGAACCATCATGGAGACCTCGCCGGTAGCCATATCGTTCCTACTGTAGGTGAGAAGAACCCTGTTACCGGTCTGCCTTATCCTAATACTGAGGCAACCTGTGGTGCAGCTTCTGTTACAACATACAAGTGTACAATATGTACAGCTGCTACTCCCACAATTACAGTTAAGGTTAATGGCGTAGATACAGAGGTACAGCCTTGGGTTACATTCGCAGTTGTTGGCGAATTGAAGGCTCACCTGGGTCTCACAGTAACAACTCCTGCTAATCTTCCCGATGAGTGCGGCGAAGTAGGTGTTACTGAGGGATGGGAATGTTCTGTATGTAAGAAGTCTGTTGCTTCCGTAGCTGTAAAGGCTTCTAAGACAGAGCATAACATGGTTATTACAAATACAAACAAGCAGCTTTCTTGCTCCAACACTCTGAAGTATGAGTGTGACTGCGTATTTGATATCGTTGATGAAAAGGGTAATGTTTACATCAAGGATGTTGCATGTAAGGCTGTAGATGAGCTCAAGTGCGAAGGCATTGCAAAAGAACCCGCTGATGAGCGCGACAACACTTGCACAGTTTGGGGTTACCAGCACTTTGAGTGTCCCAAGTGTGAGCAGGGTTATATTGATAACTTTGAGTACGCAACAGGTCACAATCTTGTTGAAGACAAGACTCAGTATGTAGCTCCTGATTGTACAACCGATGGTAAGAAGGTTGCAATCTGTGACGTTGTTCACACAGATTATGATGGAACAACATATACATGCGGTCATGTTGAGACAACCGTGCTTGAAAAGCTCGGTCACGCTGACAAGGACGGCAATGTAATTCCTTGTACAGACGCTGATGGCAAGCCCATCACTGAAAATGTTCTCTGCTTCAGAGAGTGCTGCTGCACATGTGAGGCAACTGTTACAGAGTGCCCCGGTCACCTCGTATCTTGGAAGGATCTCCATGATTGGGTAGACACTGTTGTTGCGGCTACTTGCGTACACTACCAGTACACACTCCATGTATGTGAAGTTTGCCAGTATGACTACACAACAACAACCTTTATTAAGGGTGACCACAACTACACCGGCGCATATAAGACAAAGGTTGTAAACGGCAAGACTGAGTTTGTTCTTGACGCTAACGGCAAGAAGGTTCCTGACGTTAACTACAACAATATCCCCATGGGTACTGTAAGCAAGGCTTCTTGGTACATCGCAAAGGCTGAGGATAAGGCTTCTTACACTAAGGCCGGCGTTATGACATTCGATTGTAAGAACGCAGGATGCAAGGTATCCATCACTGAGGAGTACGTTCTCACAGACGTTAACCTCACAGTTTCCATCGACAGCGCAGTTAAGGCAAGCGCTAAGCTTGTTAACTCCGGTAAGATGGCAGTAACTATCAAGGCTAATGCTTACAAGGTTGACCTCCGTAGCATTTACTTTGAACTCCCCTACGATACAGCTAAGTTCACATATTCTAACGCTAAGATCGAGACAACTCTCTTTGGTGACAGCGGATTCGCAGTCGGCGCTAAGGACGGCGTTGTGGCTGTTCAGATGACCAACCCCGGTAACATTGATAACATTACTCTCAATGGTACTGATGTTGCTCTTATCACTCTCTACTTCGATATCAAGAATACCGTTGTTCAGAATGATTCTGTTACTGACTTCTCCATGAATGTTAAGAACACAAGCGTGATCAAGGTTGAGAACGCTAAGAATGTTGCTGTTGACAGCACGATCGGAAAAGCAGCAGCTTCTAAGGTTTATGTTCTTGGTAACGTAACCGGCGGCACGATCGAGGCATTTGCAGCTAAGAAGTACGCTGACGACTACGATGTAGTTGCTCTCATCGATATCCTGATGGCTGGCAAGTACGACGCAGTTGCTGATATGAACAAGGACGGCAAGGTTGACGCTAAGGACTACGCTGCTCTTGGTAAGTACGTTGTTAACGCAATAACATACGATGATCTTTGCAAAACTGCAAAGTAATTAGGAGGAACACATGCATACCAAAAGAATTCTTATAATGCTTTTGGTTGTTGTTCTGACAATAATTTGCGGGGCTACTGCTGTAGCCGCTCAAGATAACGCTAATGGTCTTTCAATAGCAGCAGAGGTTACTTCCTCTGCTGCTGTGAAAGCTGAACCCTGTGCTGTAAAGCCGGGTGATAGCGTAGATGTCAGTGTGATGATCACAAAGAACAGCGGTATTAAGGGTATCTTTGAGTTCGTTCTCGGATATGACGAGGCTGCTCTTGAACCCACCGTTACTGACGGCAATGTAGTTTACACATCCGGCAAGCTCTTTGGTGCATCTCAGGAGATCCTGCTCCCCGTTGAGGGTGAGTCCGGCAAGCTCCAGTACAGAGTTAATGCTACAGGTCTTGCTGAGGCAATGAAGACAGAGGGTAAGGCTATTATTACCATTACCTTTAAGGTTAAGGATACTTTCCATGGTAACACCGGCATCACTGTTTCCGGTTGCTACGCGGTTGATCCCTCTACTTACGATCTCACAACAGCATCCGTATCCGATGCAAACACATCCGGATATAACAAGGCTACCATTTCCACGCACAAGTACGGCGCGGCTAAAACAGCTGACGCTACTTGTACAACTCCCGCTACTTCTACATACACATGCTCTGTTGAAGGTTGCGCAGATAAAACTCTCGTTATAGAGACTGCTCCCGCTAAGGGTCACACACCCGGTGCTGCTGCTACTTGTAAGGCTGCTCAGACGTGTACAGTTTGTAACGCTGAGATCACTGCTAAGCTTGAAACACACACACCCGGTGCTGCCGCTACTTGTACAACAGCTCAGAAGTGTACTGTTTGTGATAAGGAGCTTGAGGCTGCTAAGGGTCATACCCCCGGCGCCGAGGCTACCTGTACAACACCTCAGACATGTACTGTATGTAATGCCGAGCTCATGGCTGCTCCCGGACACACTCCCGTAACGGTTGAGGGTACGGACGCTACATGTACAGAGGCAGGTCTTACAGACGGTCAGAAGTGTTCCGTATGTAACGAAGTATTGGAAGAACAGACCGAAATTCCCGCTACCGGTCACACCTACGGTGATTGGCAGCTCAAGGAAGAAGCCACAAGAAAGGCTGAAGGTATCGAAGAGAGAGTTTGCTCCGCTTGCGGACATACTGAACAGAGAACCGTTCCCTTTGATGGCATGAGTACCGCGGCAATCGTAATTATTATACTTGCAATCGTTCTCGTACTCGGCGTAGGTGGTTTCTGCCTGTACTGGTTCGTGATCAGAAAGAAGCTCAACGCTTAATTCCCACGATCCATACAAAATAAAAAACATAAGGACACGGTTCGCCGTGTCCTTTTTTTGCGAAATTAAAACAGCATAAACAAGTTTATACGGCAAAAGAAAAAGGAGACACCGCTCGTCTCCTTTTTCCTTTGCACGGATCACATCTGTTCCTTTAACTGCTTGATGCATGCCGCGCAAATACGCTTGCCGTTGAAATATATAACGTCATCGGTATTACTGCAAAATACGCATGCAGGCTCATACTTCTGCAAAATGATTCTGTCGTTATCTGTGAAGATCTCGATAGCGTCCTTCTGCTTGATGTCAAGAACCTTGCGGATCTCGATGGGAAGTACAATACGTCCCAGCTCGTCTACTTTACGAACAACACCTGTAGATTTCATTTTCCTACCTCCTTTTCCTTTTCTCGGCTTTTTTCAAAGCCTTTGTTTTCACACCTACATTATATTATATTTTTTTGTCGTTGTCAAGATAATATTGTCATTTAATTAAAAGTTTACAATTATTTCCAAACTTGTTGTTATTTAATGTAAAAAATTGTAATAATTATACATATATAACAACGCTATTCCAGAGTCAGCGAATCCGCGTTGAGAAACTCATGGGCTTCTATGAGCGACTCCGTTGATACCGTCTTTGACGCGCCGCATTTCTTGCAGCTTATTCGCAGACCTTCCTTGAACAGCTCAAGCTCATAATCGCCTTCCTCGTCCTCGCCGCATCTGCAATATATCTTTCCCTCCGCGTCCAGCTCCTTTATCATATACGTGATTATTTCAAGCACCTGCGGATCGGTGAGATACTGATCGCCGTGAAGCGCCTCAAAACTCTCTATACCGCTCTTTTCGAGCAGGTCAAGTAGTTCTAACTCCGTCCTCGACAATTCGGCTTTAACGTGGTTTGTTTCGCCCATCATGGCTATATTGATATCGGAGTAGGGACAAGGAAGTACAAACAGGTCCTTTCCAAAGAAAAGATTTGTGCTGACGGTGAAATTATGGGGATTGGGGCAGAGCATGCAGGGAACGGTGAACCGAACCTTGCCGTCCTGGGTTTTTACAAGAACCATCTCGCTGTTGCCACAGTCGCATTTCAGCTTTACCATGTCCGCGGACAGTCGGAAAGCGTCCACAACGCTCATAACGCCGCTGCCGCAGGACGGGCAACGGTAAGCAACAGTCGACTGTTTGCTTTCAAGTACCATTGGTATTTCCTCGTTTCAGGTGATTTTATATGTGCTTTCTCAGAAAAAATGCCACGGTATACCATGGCATTCTTTCTGATCAACTGTCTGATCGCTGTATGCCGATCAGGCGTCAACCTTGTTGAGTACCTTATCCTTAACGGTAACAGCGTAAGTATTTGTAAGTTCAGTGGTGCGGGCGGTGAAGTCCTCGGAGAGTATCGCGGACTTAACAGTTACGTACCATTCAGCCTCTCCCTCGCCAACGTAGAGGGCTACTGCGTAGGAGGAATCGTCAAGCTTGATAGGTGTTGCGGTGTATGTACCCGCTGTAGTTGTATCGCTGTAGAGCCACTCATCGAACGCGTCAACGCCCATTGTTCCCTCGGAGTAGTTCTCATAGTCGGTAAATGTGCCGCCTGCCTCTGTGCAAACGGACTCGAATGTTTCAAGTGTTACGCCTGCCGCGAGCTTTTCAATAGCCGCCTTTGCGTCTGCCTCGGTACCAAATACCATGATTCCGAGATCCTTGGTGAGAGCTTCGTCTCTGTATTGAGTCTTTGTCAGGTGATATACGCTGATCTCAAAGCTTGCAAGCTCCTCAAGATCCTCGCTGAGCTCCTCGCCGTCAGCGCCGTCGCCGTCCTCAAAGCTCTTTATATCGCCTGCCTTGGTAGCGTCGTCAAACGCCCACTCAATAGCGTCATCGGTGTCGTCGTACGCAACACCCTCGGAAATGTATGTTTCCTTATCGGTCTTGATGTCCTCAAGGGCGTGCTCAATAGCATGCTCAATGAGCTCGGCGTACTCTGTGGTTACCTCTACCTCAAGAACGGTTGTCTTGCCGTCGGCGGTAACTGTGAGTGTCTCATAGGTCTTGTCGTTTTCAACGAGATCCTTGATGTGAGCGATGATCTTGGTGCGAAGTGCCGCAATGTTCTCGGCGGAAGGAAGCTTATCCTCGGTAACATCCTCGCTGTCCGCAAGCTCGCTGTCATATACCTCATCATATGCTTTCTCGATGATATTTGTGATAATATAGTCGTTGAAATCCTTGATATCGGTCTTCTTTGCAAGCTCCTCTGCCTCAGCCTTTGCGTCGGCGATCATTTCCTTATACTTAGCAACGATCTCAGCGGACTTAGCCTCAACGTCTTCATCCTCATAATCGTCTGTGCCCAGGACAGCCTCGCAAGCCTCATCAAAGGATACGGAGATGGTATAGTAGGAGAGATCTACAAGGTTATAATCCAGCTTGTTCTTGTCATACTCGGCGTCGATCCTATCAGAGGTGATAGCGTTCTCAAGCTCCTCACCGATGAGCTCGCTGCACTTGGATGCGAGAGAAGAAAGCTCAAGGCAGTTGCGGATATCGGACGCCTTCATGCCCTTACCGTAGATGGACGCGATGTAGGAATTGGTTGTGTAGCCGTAGATCTCGGCGTACATCTCATACATTTCGATCTCAGCGTCGATGTTTGCTATGTCAGTCTCGTCAAGCTCGATGCCTCTCTTGTGAGCCTCCTCGCAGAATACAAGTATCTCCTTTACCTGAGCCTCGGTCTGATCCATAAGGGTGTCGAACCATGTGATCTCAGCGGAGTTAGTATCGGTGCTGTACACCTGATCCTTGAGGGATACGCCGGTATCAAGTCCGAGATAGGACAGATAGGAAGAATTTTCGGAGACAAAGCTTGAATACTGAGTCTGGAAGTAGTATGTCATCATGTTGCCGTTTACTCTGAAATTGTCTGTCTTCATGGCGGTCTGCATACGCATGAACACGCCGTTGGATGACATGACGCTCAGGATAACGGACAAGAAGATAACTACTGTTACCGCGATGGTAATAAGATTGATAGCCCATGAAGGCATACCGTTGCTTTTCTTTGCGGGCTTGACTCCCGCGAGAGTCGCGTTAGCCTTTTGGGTTCTGATTCTGTTGGATTTTCCCATTTGGGTTTACCTCTTTTCTGTTTTATGTGATAAAATTGTTTTAGACACACGGAATATTATACAATGATTGCGTGATGAAATGTTGAACTCGACATGAATAAAGTTTGAATTTATATGAAAATGATATTTTTTGTTTAAATAAACGAATAAAAGCTATCAAATTTATGAAAATTACACATTCATGATTACCGGCAGAACCATAGGCTTGCGTTTGGTCTTGGCATAAAGGAACTTGGAAAGATCATCTTTGACGCATGTCTTGAGGTGCATACGGTCTATCTTGCTTCCGTCTGACAGGCATTTTTCTATGGCATCGGTGGCTATAGCGCGTACCTCATCCATCAGCTCCTCCGATTCGCGGACATATACAAAGCCTCTGGACACCACATCGGGACCTGAGAGAAGCAGTCCCGCCTCGGTATCGACGGACGCGACCACCACTATAAGTCCGTCCTGTGCCAGATGTCTGCGGTCGCGGAGAACGATGTTACCCACGTCTCCGACTCCGTAGCCGTCCACAAGTATCTTGCCCGCGGGGACTGTGCCCGCGAATCTCGCGCCCTTGGAATCTATCTCAAGCACCTTACCTATGTCGGAGATGAAGATGTTTCTGTCGTCCATTCCCATATCAAGCGCCAGCTCGCGATGAGCGGCAAGGTGACGGTATTCGCCGTGGATGGGCATGAAGTATTTGGGGCGGGTCAACGCCTGCATTAGCTTGAGCTCTTCCTGGCAGGCGTGTCCCGAAACGTGGACCTCCACCACCGCGTCATGAAGCACGCTTACGCCGTTTTTGGACAGCTCGTTGATGATCCTGCCTACCAGCTTTTCGTTTCCCGGTATGGCGCTGGAGGACAGCACCACAAGGTCGTTTCTGCCAAGGGTCACCTGAGAGTGGTCGCCGAAGGCCATGCGGTAAAGAGCCGACATGGGCTCACCCTGGCTTCCTGTTGTGACAAGTGTCAGCTCCTCGGGCTTAAAACGCTTGATCTCATTGATATCCACAAGCACGCCATCGGGAACTGTCATATAACCAAGCTCCACGGCGGCTCCTACGATATTGAGCATACTTCGTCCCGTGATGGCTACCTTTCTTCCGTGCTTGGCACTGACGTTGATTATCTGCTGAACGCGGTGTACGTTTGACGAGAAGGTGGCGATAACTATTCGTTTGTCGTCGTTGGAGTTGAAAATGTACTCCAGCGATTTGCCTACCTTTTTCTCTGAAGGAGTGAAGCCCGGGCGCTCCGCGTTTGTAGATTCGCACATGAGCAGAAGCACGCCCTTTCTTCCGATCTCGCCAAGACGGGTGATGTTCATCATGTCGCCGTCGATAGGTGTTACGTCAAGCTTGAAGTCTCCCGTATGGACGATAGTTCCGAGAGGAGTGGTTATCGCGAGACAGCAAGCGTCCGCGATAGAGTGGTTTGCGTGGATGAATTCCACGGCGAATTCGCCAAGTCTTACAGTCTGTCCCGCTCTTACGCAGTTGAGCTGAGGCTCATAGGGGAGGACATGCTCGGAGAGCTTGTTTTTGATGATACCCAAGGTCAGCCTTGTGCCGAAGATGGGGGGATTGATCTCGCGCAACACGTAGGGTATAGCGCCGATATGGTCTTCGTGACCGTGTGTGAGGACGATGCCTCGTATCTTGTCTCTGTTGGCTTCAAGGTATGCGATATCGGGAATAACCAGATCGATACCGGGCATATCCTCGTCGGGAAAGCCCAAGCCGCAGTCGACAATAATGATGTCGTTCGCATATTCGAGAACGGTGAGGTTTTTTCCTATCTCATTAAGACCTCCCAAGGGAATTATGCGAAGCTTGCCTTTTTCTTTTCTGGGCATAAAATCTCCTGTTCTTTGAATTTTTGGTTATCTATATGACAAAATAAGCGTAAAATATGCACGCCAATACATCCTTCGTCCAAAATATACAGCACCGCTCCCTGTATATTCCGCGAAGGTAACTATCAAATTTTAACCTATCTATTATTATATCATACTTTCGTCCGGTTGTCAATAGCGGAATACGGTTTTAGGGCATGCCGAGTGCTTATAAAAATAATACAAGACATGCTCCGACACCCGCCGACGCGCCGAGAAGAGCGGCGCATATGAGGCAAAGGGCGGTTTTTACTTTTCGTCTGCGGGGACGGTCTGTCATGCCGCTTTCGCTTATTATGCGGTTTGCTTCCTTGACCATATCCGCCTTGTCAGCCGCGCCGCCTTTTTTTAGTACGAAATAAACCGCCTCAAAGCGGCTTTTTCTATCGGTACGTACTACTATCACGTTTCTGTTTATCCCTTTGAGCATATATCTTTTTCCGTTTCATTACATTATTATGAGAATATTATTTCCCGAATCGGAAGATATTAAACACGGTATATATAAAATCGGTCTTGATTATTTCGGGCGATCCGTCCGTTACCGTGACAAGATCTTTTTAATTATCAAAAAAGGACTGCTTCATTTTTACATGAAACAGTCCCTGGAATGTATTTACTTGCAAAAAAGCATCTCTTCAAGCTCGCGCATGCTTTGCGCGGTGGGCTCGGGGATATGACCGAACGGAAAGGGAATGCCCATGCTGTCATACTTTGTCTGACATATCCTTCTGAACGGTAAAAGCTCGATCTTATCCACACAGGGGTGGTCTTTTCCGATTCGCTTCAGTGCGAGTATATTTTGCTTTGTGTCGTTCAGCGTTGGAATGATCACCTGACGAAGAGTTGTGGGAATGTGATTGCTGTTCAGATACCCGAGAAAACCCAGGGGCTTGGTGATGCTACAGCCCACATGCTTCAAATACAGCTCGTCGGATGTGTACTTTATATCCAGCAGAACTCTGTCGGTGACGCGGAGCAGTGATATTACCGAGTCGGTCATTATGCTTCCCGACGTGTCAAGGCAGGTGTTTATACCCTCGTCGTGACACAGCTCAAATATCCCGCGTACAAACTCAGCCTGCAGGAGCGGTTCGCCGCCAGAGACAGTCAGGCCGCCGTCCTTACCAAAATATTCCTTGAAGCGTGCCGCCTTTTTTACTATTTCCTCGGGGGTGTATTCCGTTCCGCCTTGTGGATACCAAGTGTCGGGGTTATGGCAGCATCCGCATCTCAGATTACAGCCTTGGGTAAAGACAACGAAACGCACACCCGGACCGTCTACAGTGCCAAGGCTTTGAATGGAGTGGACTCTGCCTGTTACGCAAGATATCATAACGATACGTGGAAGGTACGGCTGATGACCTCTCTCTGCTGTTCGCGGGAGAGCTTGTTGAAGTTTACGGCGTATCCCGAAACGCGGATGGTCAGGTTGGGATATGCCTCGGGATCCTCATATGCCTTGAGAAGCGTCTCACGGTTTAGAACATTTACGTTTATGTGGTGAGCGCCCTTGGAGAAGTAGCCGTCAAGGATGGATACCAGGTTGTCAACCCGTTCGTTCTCGCTCTTGCCCAGTGCCTCGGGGGTGATCGAGAAGGTATTGGAGATACCGTCGCGGCAATCGTCGTAGCTTATCTTAGCCACAGAGTTGAGGGACGCAAGCGCGCCGTTTTCCTCGCGGTTGTGCATGGGATTTGCTCCGGGAGCGAAGGGCGCAGCCGCTTTTCTGCCATCTGGGGTAGCGCCTGTGTGCTTACCGTACATAACATTGGAGGTTATGGTAAGGACGGACAGAGTGTGGATCGCCTTTCTGTATGTGGGTGTCTTGCGAAGCTCGGTGATGACCTTGTGTGTCATATCCTTGGCACTAAGGTCAACACGGTCGTCATCATTACCGTACTTGGGGAAGTCTCCCGTGGTAACAAAATCTGTGATAAAGCCTTCCTCGTTCTTTACGGGACGGACATTTGCGTATTTTATGGCACTGAGGGAGTCGGTGACTACCGAGAGCCCCGCGATACCAAACGCCATGAAGCGCTCAACATCCGTATCGTGAAGAGCCATCTGTATCTTCTCGTAGGCATACTTGTCGTGCATATAGTGGATGATATTCATTGTATTTACATAGAGATGGCTCAGCCATGCTATGTAGATATCAAAGCGCTCCATGACGGTGTCAAAGTCAAGCTTGTCGCCATCAAGCACAGGCATCTGCGGACCTATGTGCATGCCGCTGGCGGTATCGTAACCGCCGTTGATGGCGATGAGCAAAAGCTTCGCCAGATTGCAGCGCGCTCCGAAGAACTGCATCTGCTTGCCTACCTTCATTGCGGAAACACAGCAAGCGATAGCGTAGTCGTCGCCGTAGATGGGGCGCATAAGATCGTCGCTCTCATACTGAATGGAATCGGTGTCAGCGGACACCTTTGCGCAGAACCTCTTGAAGTTTTCCGGAAGAGCCGTGGACCAGAGAACCGTAAGATTGGGCTCGGGAGAAGAGCCGAGAGTATAGAGGGTGTGGAGTACACGGAAGCTGTTTTTTGTTACAAGCGTTCTGCCGTCCTCGCCCATACCGCCGACTGCCTCGGTGATCCACATGGGGTCGCCGCCGAACAGCTCGTTATATTCGGGTGTGCGCAGGTGTCTGGCAAGGCGGAGCTTGATAACAAAATCGTCCATCAGCTCCTGCGCGCCCTCCTCTGTGAGAGTACCGTTTGCTATATCGCGCTCTATGTAGATGTCAAAGAAGGTGCTTACACGTCCGAGAGACATAGCCGCGCCGTTCTGCTCCTTGATAGCTCCGAGGTATGCGAAATATGTCCACTGGATAGCCTCGCGGGCATCCTTTGCGGGCTCGCTGATATCAAAGCCGTACATAGCCGCCATTTCCTTGAGGTGACCGAGGAAGGATATTTGTCTTGACAGCTCCTCGTCAAGGCGGATCTGCTCGGTGTTGAATGTACCTGTTGCGAGAGCGGACTTGTCCTTCTTCTTTTCGGCGATAAGCTTGTCCACACCGTAAAGTGCTACACGGCGGTAGTCACCGATTATTCTTCCTCTGCCGTAAGCGTCGGGAAGTCCCGTGATAACATGGCACTTGCGCGCCTGACGCATTTCGTCGGTATACGCGCGGAAAACACCGTCATTGTGGGTGGTACGGAACTGGAATTCCTCCTCTATCTTGCGGCTGAGCTTGTAGCCGTAAGCCTCGCAAGCCTGACGTACCATTCTCATACCGCCAAAGGGGTTAACGCCTCTCTTGAGAGGGCGGTTGGTCTGCAAGCCAACGATTATCTCGTTTGCCTTGTCAACATATCCGGGGGCGTAAGATGTGAGCGAGGACACGGTGTCAACGTCTATGTCAAGCACCCCGCCAAACTGTCTTTCCAGCTTGAAAAGCGCCTGGACTCTTGTCATAAGATTTTTTGTTCTTTCGGTAGCTCCGGCGAGAAAGCTGTCGTCACCGATATATTCCTTGTAGTTTGTCTGAATAAAGTCGCGGACGTTTATCTCTTCCTGCCAAGCACCCGCAACGAATCCGTTCCAATTGATGTGATTCATGTTTGTTTCCTCCTTATATAAGTCATTAAAGTCATTTAAGCAAAAAAGGGCAATACAGCTGTTATACAACTGAATTGCCCAGACGGTCGGCTGTTTACTTTTACATTTCCTCGCGGTGATCCGCAAATCCGTCAGTCGTGTAAAAGCTGTGTTTGACTTTACAATATTATTATACCTAATTTTTTTGATTTTGTCAATCGGAAAGCCTTAAAAAATATTTGGCAAAAAAGCCCGATTTTATATGAATATTATACTAAAAAGGAGCATTGCGGATATTTTACGTCCTTTTCATTCCTATTATCGGACAAAATTTGTGCGAGCGGGCTTTTCTGTCTCGGGAAGACCGTATTTTTCCTTGCCGAGGGCTATGCTCTTCATCAGAAATACCATATTGTTTGCGAGTGTGCGCATGGTCTGAAGTCCTTCCGCGTCCTCCTCTACCTGAGAGGGCAGAGCGCCGTGGGCGATATTCCAGTATTGGCTTGACGCCACGGGCATGCCGCTGATGGTGAAGTACTTGTTGAGCACATCAAAGGAAGCGGTACAGCCTCCGCGGCGCGCCACAACTATGCCCGCACCCACCTTCATTCGCTTATCAAACTTTGTGCTGTAGAACAGACGGTTGAGAAATGCAAGCAACGCACCGTTGGGCGCGGCATAATAAACTGGACTTCCCACCACCATGCCGTCGCATTCCTCAAATACCGACGCAAGCTCGTTCACAATGTCGTCTATGACGCATTTTTTTGTTTTGAAGCAGGCTGAGCATCCCGTACAGCCTCTGATATCGCGACCTCCCACGTGGACGTATTCTATCTCAATGCCCTCACGCTCAAATATCTGTTTCATTTCCTCAAGCGCACGCGCCGTGTTGCCCTGCGCGTGAGGACTGCCGTTGATCATAAGAATTTTCATGTGTTTTCATTCTCCTGTTCTTTTTTTACATTATAGCATATATTGGCAGAAGTGTCAAGTCGATGAGGGGCGGTACACACATCTGCGGTGAATAAATTCCCTGTAATATGGGTAAACTTATGTCAAAATAGGAATATTGGGGGAAATATGAGGAAAAGGAATTTTGGAGCGTCCATGAGACAATGGCGAGGTAACGGTGATCTGGCGGACGTTAACGAGCAGGAGCTGGCAAAGGACGGAGCGGGCGAGCGCGTCGGTAATGAGGCTGCAGAGGAGCAAGATCAGGCTTCGGTATCGGAAACGGAAGAAGCAAGGTTGCCGGTGGAGACTGATGCCGCGGGAGAACTGACGCCGATCGGTGAAGCAAAGCAAGAGACGAAAACGGAAAAGGACAAAACGAAGATCGATCCCGATGCTGTTACGGATCAGCCTCCTGCCCCCAAGGAGCGCAGGCGTGGAGGCGGACTTGCCATGATCTTTATGGCGTTGACTCTCGCGGCGGCGGTAGGCTTGATGCTGTTCGCGGCGAATGATACCCACAGAGATGTACCCGCAAATGACGATGGTGGTGTCTCGGATATGGTTGTCGGTGATACAGGGGCATCCGCTCTGCCTCAGGTCATGAGCCCCAATGACATACATTCTCTCGCCGTAAGGTCTGTTGTGACGGTGAGCGCGGCGCGGGATGGGCAGACGGTGATATGTTCCGGAGTCGCCGTGCTGTCGGAGGGATACGTGGCGACGCTTTTTGATCCTGTTGAGGGCGCGGACAGCGTGACGGTCACGCTCGGCAACGGCTCAAGCTTTTCGGCGCGGGTCGTGGGAGGAGATACGGATATCAATATTGCTTTGCTGAGAACAGATGCTTCTGGGCTTGAGCCGATAGGCGTTGTAAGTGAGGAGCGGCCCGCCGTGGGTGAGCGGCTTTACGCGGTGGGCGCGCTCGGAATCGGGGGGCTTGACGCGAGCCTTGTCGGCACACGGGTGGCTTATGGGAGCAGGGTCTTGAATATCATCGGCGACGACGGCAGAGAAAGACGGCTGACAGCAATACAGATATCCCCGTCGGGAGATGATTCTCTTGGCGGATGCCCTCTGTTCAATGAGTACGGAGAGGCGGTGGGAATGGTGGTCATAACAGATGGGTCGGCTGACTTTGCCTTGCCTTTTGAAGGCGTGCTTGATGTGCTGGATTCAATAAAAAATGGAGAACTGCCTTCGGGCGATATTCTTGGCGGTATGGTAAGCACCACCGCAAGGTTGGGTGTTGCCTGCGAGGATCACGAGGATCGGGATATTCAAGGGGCTAAGATAATCTCATTTGAGTCCGCGGATTCGGATGCCGCTGTCAAGCTGAGAGAGGGAGACGTTATTATTGCCGTTGGCGGTAATGCCATCACATGTGTCAGTGATCTTGGTGAGATCATGAAGAAATTTGAGCCGTTGGAGAGCGCCGAGGTGTTTGTTTACCGTGAGGGACAAATCATATCATTTTTTGTAAAGTTATACTAAAACGATTAAGAAATATAGCAAAAAAATATAAAAAATAAAAAAGCTATTGCAAAAAACAAAAGAATGGTGTATAATAATAAATTATTATACATCATTTTTTTATCCGATCCGATTTTTCGGGAATATCATATATAAATAATAACAGTTCGGAACTAAAGGAGGAAGGAATGAGAACATTAACCATATGGGATCTGCTTATCCGCGTTGGCGTTGCCATGCTTTGTGGCGGCGTTATTGGTATTGACCGCGGAAGAAAGCGCCGTCCCGCAGGCTTCAGGACCTACATGCTTGTGTGCGTGGGCGCGGCAATGACGATGATACTGGGAGCATATCTTGTTTCAATGATGTCCACGGTATGGGCTGAGGCACTGCCCGCAGGACAAATTAATACCGACATTTCGAGAATAGGCGCGCAGGTCATCAACGGAATCGGCTTTCTCGGTGCGGGAACTATTATAGTTACGGGTAAGCAGCAGGTCAAGGGAATGACCACCGCGGCAGGTCTGTGGGCATCCGCCTGTATGGGTCTGAGTATAGGCGCGGGCTTTTACATGGCGGCATTTATTTGCTGTATTCTTATAATCATCACCATCGTATTCTTTTCAAGAATGGAGAGATTTATTCTTTCCCGTTCGCGCAACATAAACCTTTTCGTGGAATTTGAAAATACCGACGATCTTTCGGCGATCGTAAGCACCATTAATGAAAATCAGGTCAGAATATTTGACGTTGAGGTGACCAAGGCAAAGTATTCGGATAATCACTATCCACATGCCATATTCTCGCTTCAGTTGCCCAAAAAGACTTCACACACTGTCGTTATGACGGCTCTTGCGAAAATTGAGACTGTACGCAGTCTTGAGGAACTTTAAGGAGGTACGTGATGCTTGAATGCTTGAATTTTTTGAGAGGCAGTAACATTGATTGGATAGATGTCACCGTCCGCCTTGTGCTTGCGGTCATCTGCGGCGGAATCATCGGAATAGAGCGTGAGCGTAAGCGCCGCCCCGCGGGATTCCGAACGCATATACTTATTTGTCTCGGTGCGGCGATGGCGACCCTGACAAGCCAGTTCCTGGTGCTTGAAATGGGTTATCAGACCGACCTTGCCCGTCTTGGCGCGCAGGTCATAGCGGGTATCGGTTTTATCGGCGCGGGAACCATAATCATTACCAAGCGCAGACAGGTGAAGGGACTTACCACGGCGGCGGGTCTTTGGACGGCGGCTATTGTGGGACTTTGCTGCGGAGCGGGTTATATAGAGGGCGCGGTCATAACCACGGTGGTGGTAATACTTGCGGAGCTTGTATTCGCAAAGCTTGAGTATTTCATTATCTCAAATGCCAGAGCCTTCAACCTTTATGTTGAATATGTAGAGGCGGGTAAGCTGGGTACTATAGTTGATACCATCAAGAAGCATGGTGGCTACATAATCGACCTTGAGATCACCAAAAATTCCGCCGAGGGAAGAAACCCCTGTGCCATATTCTCTTTGCAGACTCCCAGAAAGATATCCCATCAGGCGCTTATGACGATCATAGCAAAGCTTGACGGTGTGGTGTCGGTAGAGGAGCTCTGATCATTTGAGATCAATAAGCTAATAATTAAACCTGCTGTCAGCAAATTGAACTGCAGCAGGTTTTTTATTTTCAATTTACGAACGGACTCACTCCGTTATCATTCCAATGCCCTGTTCGAGTATGGACGCGCTTATCATTCCGATGGCGTGTGCTACAAGCTCGCCGTCTGCATTTACAAAATACGTGGCGGGGATGGATGTGGCTTGGTATGCGCTGTATGCCTCATATTGCGTGTCAAAGTATACGGGAAAGGTATATCCGCATTCGGCGACATGCTCCTTTGCCGATGCTACTGTTTCACCGTTGACGCCGGTAAGATTCACCATCATAAAGGTGACCTCCTCGCCGTAATTCTTGTACATCTCTTCAAAGTCGGGCATTTCCTGCTTGCAGGGCGGACACCAGCTTGCCCAGAAGTTTATCACCACAGGCTTGCCCTTCATGTCGGACAGCTTTATCGGATTTCCGCTGACATCCACGACCGTAAAGTCAGGCGCGGCCTGATATGAGTGTTCGTCTGTGCTTTGACTGTTGCTTTGAGTGCTTTGGTCGTCTTGCGCCTTGTCGGTAATAAGCGCGTCGGGGGCGTAGCCGTCGGCAAGGCTGTCATATAGGAAGTATGCTCCGACTATGAGCATAATGAACGCCGCAACGCCTGCCGCTATCCATATTATAGAGTTCTTTTTCATTATACCGCCTCCTTATCCCAAAAGGGAGAGAAATTTGCTCATCAGTCCCGTTGCCATCAGTAATCCTACAGCTACAAGCAGACAGCCGCAGACGGTGTTGATAATGCCGTAATGCCTCTTTATCCACGCAAATGCGCCCTTGAGCTTGTCTATAAGCAACGCGCTTGCTACAAAGGGAATGCCGAGACCGAGTGAGTACAGCAAAAGCATGATTATGCCCGTGGCGGCAGTACCCTGTTGAGCCGCCAGCATGAGCGCTGAACCGAGAAACGCGCCTACGCAGGGAGTCCAACCGATGGAGAAGATGATGCCGAAAAGCAACGCGGACACAAAGCCCATGTCCTTTTTGGCAAAGGGATTTTTTATGCCTTTGAAAATATTGAGTTTGAATACTCCCATGAAATTAAGACCGAAAAAGATGACTATCAGTCCGGTTACGATATTTACCGCTGTCTTGTATTTTTGCAAAAATCCGCCAAGCGTTCCCGCAAATGCGCCCAGAGACACGAAAACCAACGTAAAGCCCAGCACAAAGCCGAGGGCATTGATCAATGTTTTCAGCGTGGAGCGCTCTTCCTTGCCGCCCGCAAAATAGGAGATGTAGATGGGAAGCATGGGGAGCAGGCAGGGGGAGATGAAGGTGATTATGCCCTCAAGAAACGAAATAAAATATTGCATATATTTATCCTTGCTCCTTCAGCTTTTCTATGGTTTGGTTTATGTTTTTCATCCATTCTTTGTTTTTGACAACGACAAACGGAACGTCGTCCGTGTCACGCACGGTATTTATTATCAGCTTGTTGCCCTTACAGCAAACATTTCTGATGTCAGCGAGCTGAATGAGTATGCCCGAGCGGTCAAAATTTATTTTGTGGGGATAGAACTCAAGAGCGGTATCGGTGAGGAACAGCCAGCCTCCATTGCCTGTCACCGTTGCCGCGCCGTCACAGACAATGTGTCTGTTCTCGGATATCTCGGCTCTCATTTTATTGAACTTTCTTTCCATTACCTTGCTGAAAACAAACATTGCCGCGGTAAACAGCGCGCCGAACAGAACGCCCATGATAATTCCCCTGATCAGGTCGAGATACAACAGCCCCATCATTCCGCCGTACATCACCGCGCAGATCGCGAACATGATAAAATATGTTTTCGCACCGTTTCTGTATATCATAATGTAACACTCCTTTGTTGCAGATGTCAATATTATACCACATATCTTACGGTATTTCAAGATTCTGAGAACAAAAAACAGGCAGGCTCAAATGCAAAATTTCGGTAAAATTGCGAGCCTGCCCTTGCGGATATTTCCTTTATGAATGCCACGTGTGGAAATGCGTTATCAGATCCTCCTCATCCACCCTTATCGCCGAGCCGTCTCCGTTGCTCTCAAAGTAGAAGGTATAGCCGTATTTCGGATTTACATCAAAATCCGCAAGCTGTTCCTCGGTAAACGCTCCGACAACTATGGGTATATATCTCCTTTGACCATGTCCGTAGTATGTCCAGTGATCCTCCACCCTGTAAAGCTTATATCCAAGCCCCGCAAGCCTCTGATATTCGGCGTTCAGCTGTTCTTCCGTGAGGGTATCTGTACCGAAAATGCTGAAGCCCAGCAGAAAGGTAACATTTTTTCCTTTATAGTGCTCACGTGCTTCATTCACGTCTGTAAAGCAGAAATATTCTCCCGGCGCGGGGGTGGAGTAGCAGCTGTTGGTACTGCCCTTGTAGCTTGCGATCATACGGTTATCGTTGTTTAACATAAACGTGACAGCCAGCGCCGCCACCGCAAAACAAAGACACGCCGCGGCGGCTGTCCATTTTATAAAATGTCCTTTTGCCTTTTTTGTGTAGATCTGCCTGGGTGACGCATCCATTACAAGACTTGCGTCGATCTTTCCCATCTCTCTGAAAATATCATTGCTTGTCATGCTTCAAAGCCATCCTTTTCCAAAAATTCCTTCAGTTTTTTGCGAGTGCGAAGCAACAGCATTTTGACATTGCTTTCCTTCATGGAAAAAGCGTGGCAGAGCTCCGTGACGGTGCTTGCGTACCAATAACGGCGGACAAAGATCCTTCTTGTCTTTTCAGGTAATGATCGGATAAATTTGTTCAGCGCTTCATGCAGAGCAAGCGTTTCTCCGAAATTATCGGCGTTGCTCGGTATACATTCGGCAAGCTCGTCAAGGATCAGAGCGGTCTGACCGTATCCTCTTTTATCGGCACTGTTTTTTTCATGGCGGTCAAGGGCGGTCCGGCGGCATATCATCGCCACATACGGCTTCAGCTCGTCGGGGCGGTGCGGCGGTATGCTGTTCCACGTCTTGAGATATGTGTCGTTAACAACTTCCTCGGCATCCTCTTCGTTACCAAGTATCCTTTGCGCAATATAACGGCAATACCATCCGTATTTCTTTTCCGTCTGCGCGATGGCATCCTCGGAGCGATCCCAATACAGCTCCACGATCTGCTTGTCGTCCATTACTCACACTCCTTTGCTGTTTTCTGAAAGGCCTTTCACCCTAAATAACGGAAAAGAGGGGCTGACGGTCACAAAAAGCATGAAATTATTGCGTGACAACAGAAAATTATTATATGGAGTATCGATCTGTATCCCACAGACATTTTTCAGATCCACATACCCGTTTTGCTTAAAGCTGACGCCTTCGTCCTCAAGAAGATACCTTTGCTTACAGGTGTGGTGACTCATTCGCGGTTTTCTTTCTGTACCGTATCATGGCAACAATAATTGAGACCATTGTCAGGATATCGCCCACAGCCGAGCCATAGGCGCGGCTGACAAAATTGTATACCAACCAAAAGGGCGAGCCTGCCAAAGAAACACGACGGATCATTTTTTCATTTGTTATCCAGAAGGCGCCTGTGTGAAGCAAAACTCCCGCAATTGGAAGCAAGTCTATTGGACTTTTGTTTATAAAGCATATTACAATGCCCACGGTGATGATAATTGCATTGGTTGAGAAAAAACACCCCTGAAATGCTTTTTTATAAATGAACTGTCCTTTTTCTCGGCAATGACCGATGCTACGGCACCGAGAATATCAAGGATAGCCCCGGATATTGCTCCGAGCAGAAGATACTGTACAATATATAAACATCTGGACAGAACATTACAAAAAATAATATTTCGCCGTTTCTTTTGCTGATAACTTAAAAGGAACGTGCCGACGGCTGAAAGACCGACAATTTGAGTAATCAGAGGATGCATAATTACTCCCAAGCTTTTTAATATAGTTTGTTTGATATATTATAGCACATCTTTGCGGAAAAGTAAATAATATTTTGGATCGGTGTTGACGGAATGATGCTGTGCTCCGCGTAAAAGCTGTAAATGGTAAAATTGTAAGCGATGCGTTCCGATTCCGTGTTTTCCAAATGTATCGTCATCTTCATCGTCAAGATGAAATTTGGCATCGGGCAAGCTGTTGATTGTTAAAAGGCTACGTAACAACGCCTGCTCATCCTCTACCTTTGAAATACCTTTATCCCACTCTAATGCTTTCAGCTTAGTGTTTGCCTTGAAAATCACTTGGTAGAATTTGCATCGATCATTGTATGGTTGATAGATGTTGCCCGTACTCAAATAATTGCTACCAAGACAAAATTGACATGGCGAAATTAATTCCCATGAATCAGTCAATTTACTCTAAAATCGAACGTGACGTTCAAGAACCCAGCATTGATCGGCTCCGCGAATCTGCCAAATTCTGAAGTTAGACCCTCGATATCTTCTCAACCTCGGCGAATTTGAATCACTCTCCGACTACGATATAAAATTACTTGTTGATATAAAGGAATTTATAAAGAGCCATAACGTAGAAAAATGACAGGATTTGTGTGTCCTGTCATTTTTATTTATATCGCACTAGGGTACTCGCCTTTGGCGAGGATTCTTCGCCGAGCCTCCCGTGAGCGAGCTCCCCGACGGCTTTCGGCTCGAATGCGAACCTAGCTGCGTAGTGCCCCAGCCAACGCAAAAAGGACGCCGATTGGCGTCCTTTGCGTTGGCTGGGGCACTAGGATTCGAACCTAGGTAATGACGGAGTCAGAGTCCGTTGCCTTACCGCTTGGCGATGCCCCATTGACAAAGCGTATTATACCACAAACAAGGGGCTTTGTCAAGTGTTTTTTTGAATTTTTTTAAAAATATTGTTATTACCGCGTATCGGAGGTCAAAGGGATTTTATTTTTTGGATGCAATTCTTGTCAGAAAATCGGCTGCCTCAAGCATTTAAAATTGCGCTTGAGGCAGCCTTGTGATCTGTTTTTTTAATCAGAATATCTTAGCCAGAAATTCCGCGAGGAACGTGGGGGGATGGGTAAACAGCTCCAATACGAATACTATGGCGCAGGCGCTGACCGCTACGGTGAACAATCCGCGTCCCCAATATGCGAGAGCCATTGCCGCCACAAGCGCTACCGCCGCCGCTATGGGGGACTGTGTCGCCGAGATAATAGCGGGGAAGGTCATGACCGCAAGGGTGACATAGGGCACGTAGTAAAGAAATGATCTTACTGTCTTGTTCTTTATCTCCTTGCGGATAAGCGTCAGCGGGAGTACGCGGATGAGGTAGGTCACGCCTGCCATGCAAGCGATATATATAAACACGTTATGCGTCATTTTCTACCGCCTCCTTTGTCTCCTTGACGTCCCTTCTGCCATTTTCATCATTTTCGTCTTTTTCATCTTTTATAGGGAAGAATATAGCCGCCCCAAGAGAGATGATGACGGTGAGGACGATTATACGTATACCGCTTGAAATATCTCTGATATAGGGGATCTTTTCAAAGGCGTAGCTTGCCGCAAAGCTTATAGCCACCAGACATGCCACCACCTTGTTTTTCTTTGCCTCGGGTACAAACACCGAGATGAACATGCCGTAAAGTCCCACGGCAAGGGCGCTGAGAAGCCTTACGGGAAGCACATTTCCAAGCACTGCGCCAACGAACGTGCCGCTCGTCCAGCCCGCCGTAGCGACGATGAACGTACCAAAGGTGAAATATGGGCTGAGCCGTCCCTCCACTGCCACGGAAACGCCGAATATCTCGTCTGTGACCGTAAATCCGAGGAGTAAGCGCTCCCACCATTTTGTCCTTGTGTCAAGCTTTTGGGAAAGCGAGGCGGACATCAGCAGATAGCGGGCGTTTGCCACCGCTTCCATGAGTGCGACCTCTATGTATGACGCATTGGCGGCGATAAGCGCAAATCCCGCGTATTCGCCCGCGGAGGCGTTTATAAGCAAGCTGGTAAGAGCCGCCTGTCCTGCTCCGATGCCTGCGCTGCGCGCGGCAATACCGAGGGCAATGGCGACTGCAAAATATCCCATACATATGGGAACTCCTGCTTTCATTCCTTTGAAAAAACATTGTTTACGGGTCATTTGAGACAGTCCTTTCGGGAGTAGAAAATTCTAATGGTCTGCCCGACAGATATCGGGCAGACCGATTGGTTTGATATTACGCTTTTATCAGTCCTTAGTCTTATTTTTCTTGGAAACAAGAATGTTTGTGAGGATACCGAGAATAAGAGCGCAAGCAATAGCCGTGATGGTTACCTTGCCTATAGCGATAGCCATTCCGCCGATACCGCAGATGAGTATTACAGAGGCGGTGAAGAGGTTGCCGTTGCTTTCCAGATCTACCTTCTGTATCATCTTCAGACCCGATACCGCGATAAAGCCGTACAGCGTGATGCAAACGCCGCCCATTACGCAACCGGGAATAGAGTCAAGGAATGCGACAAATGGGGAGATGAAGGATATCAGCATTGCGATAATGGCGGTGGCGGTGATAGTAACTACCGATGCGTTTCTTGTGATGGCAACGCAACCGACGGACTCGCCGTATGTGGTATTGGGACAGCCTCCGAATACCGCGCCAACTATAGAGCCTACGCCATCGCCGAGAAGTGTGCGGTGGAGTCCGGGCTCTTCGAGTAGCTCACTTTCAATGATCGTGGAGAGGTTTTTGTGATCTGCGATATGCTCCGCGAAAACCACGAATGCCACGGGAATATAAGCCACTGCGATGGTTGCGACATAGGTCCAGCTGAATTCATCAACGCCCTTGATAGCCTTGAGGAAGGAGAACTCAGGAACAGCAACAAATGTACTCAGCGTCACGCCGTCTGCCACAAGCGCCTTGAAGGGAGCAAAATCAATTATACGAAGAGCGTCGTTGCCCGTTGCTATGCCGATGAGGGTGAATACCATAGCGACCGCGTAGCCCGCCAGAATACCGATGATGAAGGGAATGAGCTTTGCCATCTTCTTGCCGTAGACCGAGCAGATGATGACTACTGCCAATGTGACCAGCGCGCAGACGAGCGATGCCCAGATGCCCGCTGACATGATGAACGATCCGTTGGAGTCCTGAGGTCCGTAGGAGAAGGCATCCTTTACAGCCGCGCCCGCAAGCGACAGACCGATAAGCGCGACGGTAGGTCCGATAACGACGGGGGGCATAAGCTTGTTGATCCAGTTGACACCTGCAAACTTAACAATGATGGCGATGATCACATAAACAAGTCCTGCGAATACAGCGCCGAGGATAAGTCCGAGATAGCCCAGCGACATGGAGACACCGCCCGCAAATGCCGCCAGCATAGAACCGATGAACGCGAATGACGATCCGAGGAATACGGGGCTTTTGAACTTGGTGAAAAGCTGATAGATGATAGTACCCGCGCCCGCGCCGAAGAGAGCGGCGGATGCCGACATACCGTTTTCCACGATGGCGGGAACGGCAATGGTAGCCGCCATGATAGCCAACAGCTGCTGGATGGCGAATACGATCAATTGAGGAAACTTGGGTTTGTCTTTTACATTGTAGATAAGCTTCATTTAGATATCCTCCGTTTTTTATTTTCTTTAAGTATATCACAAAATCTTCACTTTGTAAATAGCATAGAAAAAGAAAAATTCGTGTCAACGGGTGTAAATTTTTGTTGTCTGTGAAAAATTTGCTTTTTCCGCGTTGCATTTGCGTAATAGACTTGATATGTATTTGAAGCGGATTGATATTATTGCCGAGTGCTGTTGACTTTGCGCTCAAAGGATGGTATTATTGATATTGAAAGAGGATCTGAAGAGGATAGAATGAGGCAAGGGGGTAGATATGAGCGGTTATAAACACAGAAGTATAAATATTGACGATTTTTCCGATATGCCCATGTGCATTCTCAAGGACAGCTACGAAAATAATATAAGAGCGTCTTTGATCTCCGTCAATAACGTCATTCGTCCCAACAAAAAGCTTTTGCTGGGTTCTCTTGACCGAGCTATGAACGCTGGTAAGGCATTTTCTCCATATCATTTTCACGAGGGTGTGGAGATATTGAGGATAAGCAAGGGAGAGGCGAATATTGTTATAAATGACAGAACATTTAAGGTGACCGAGGGAGATATTATCATCGTCAATCCCTTTGAGGCTCACGGAATATATCTGTCCGATATCGGCGCGGAGTTTGAGAGGACGTGTCTTGTTTTTCAGCCCATCGATCTGTTCCCGGCCGAGAAGAGCGGCAATCTTGATTTCTTTGATATGCTGAAGAACATCTGCTTTGAAAATATTGTCTCTCATAGCCTTTCGTTCAGTCATGAGCTGCGCGCGTGTGTGGACAGCATGGTGGCTCTGGCAGAGAGGCGTGAGAGGGGATGGCAGGTTGCGGTGTTCGGACATCTTGTGATGTTCTATTCGGTAATGATCCGCGAGGATATGCGGCGAGTGGCGGACAACACAGTACCTTACAGGCTGGAATTTATGACCAAGGTATCGGAGTTCACGGAGCGGAATCTGGGGAGGAGCATCACTACCGAGGAGATCGCGGAACACTGTCTTTACAGCGTGGAGCATTTCTGCAGGCTTTTCAGACAGTGCTTCAACCGAAGCTTTAAGGATTACCTGAATATATGCAGGGTACAAAAGGCAAAGGACATAATGGACAGCGGTGATTATATAAGCATACGGGAGGTTGGTATGAGCGTGGGCTTCAACAACGCCAATCACTTCAGCAATACCTTCAAAAAGCATATGGGCGTATCCCCATCGGGGTATATAAAAAATCAGAAAAATATGGGTAAATGTGACATATGAGATATCAACAGTACGACTTGAAAAAGGACGCCGCTCTGGCGCTTAATTACATTGACGGGATGACCGACCGTAAATACGGTTATCGGCCCTTCTGGCTGACGCTTCCTCACAAAAAGCCCGCCGAGGCGGAGCATTGTCGAGTTGATGACGCGGAGCTGGTCGGATCATGGTTTGAGGCGGTGGACAGCCTTATAGGAATACTGGGCAAGGCGGGTGCGGCGGAGGAGCTCTATGAGGGCTTGCGTTCTCAGGTGCTTTCCTGCTTTGGAGAGCACGGTCTGCGTTTCCATAAAAAATATTCCTGGACACATACCATGCACTCATCCTTTCATGAGATGGGCTACATTCTGCCCGCGCTTAACAGAATGATAAGGAATAACCCCGATGACGCCGAGGCGGATCAGAGAGCGGCGGCGCTGGTGAGGGGAATGAGGTCGCTTGTTACAGAGAGAAAGGTGAGGACCTTCTGGTCGGGAGACTCCCTTGAAAAGCTTCCTGTCTATGAATTTCCAAACGACGTATACCTGATGGAGGGCGGCTTTGATCTGACAAGACACACGGGCAGAGGTGAACAGCCCATAAGGAACGCCGTTATACTTCACGCACTTGTTGACCGTTATGTGATAGCGGGGGATGAGGTGGCGCGCGATCTCGCCGAGGGTATTGCAAACTATCTGTTGGGTGCGGCGCATTATTTCAATTACAAATACGAGTATTTCGGTCACGTCCACTCCGCGGCATGGGTGGCGGCGGGGCTTATCTACCTCGGACGCGTCACGGAAAATGACAGATACCTTGCGGCGGGAGAGGGAATATACAAATACACCCGCTCTCTGTCCTCGGACTTTGGTTGGGTCCCCGAATATGCCCAGTGGCATGACCCCGCTGAGGAGCACTGCGAGACCTGCTGTATCAAGGACATGATACTTTGCGCGCATGAGCTTATCAGGTGCGGAAAGAGCGAATATTGGAACGACCTCAATCTTTTTGGCAGAAACCAGCTGTCGGAGAATCAAATAAAATACACGGGCTACATAGTTACCGACAACACCCGCCCCGATGAGAACGGACACACCTTCCGTGATCTTGACAAGCGTCTGCTTGGCGGATATACGGGCGGCTCTGAGCCCAACAGTATTTCCCTTGTACGTTTCCGCTCCATTGCGGGCTGTTGCGTGGGAACCGGACCTATCGCTCTCGGACTGCTGTGGGATAACATTGCTACCGAGGAGAACGGCATACTGACGGTCAACGTCCACAGCGAGAAGCACACCGATCGCTGGTCGCTGACGCACCATATGCCCGACAGCGGAAGGATAAGTCTTGAGATAAAAGCGCCGATGAGCGCGGGTTTTCGTATATATGATTGGATGGGAGACAGCATAAGCCTGTTGCTTAACGGTAAGACGATTGAACCCAAGGTGGAAAACGGAGTGATGTACGCCGAGGGACTGAGCGCGGGGGACGTGATAGAGCTGGAATTTATCATGGAGACCGTAGAGAAAAAGGAATTTTTCGCGGGCAGGGAATACACGGAATTCTGGAGGGGTGGAGATATGGTGGATCTGTTGCCGAGAGGCGAGCATATCAGACTTTATCAGAGAGACCTGAGCCTTCCGAAATATTATCCTCTCCCCGAGGATATAGAATTTACAGGCGCTCCCGACAAAGGACCGACACAGCAGTCACCTGTAAAATAAAAGAATATCAAACAGAAATAATAAGCGCTTATGATTCACTGAAACGTGTGTCATAAGCGCTTGTTTTTTAGACTATTCCGAAATATTTACGGTGTTTTCCGAGTTGTCGGAGTTTTTATATCTTCCGGGTGGGACATTGTAGAATTTTTTGAACATCCGATTGAAATAGCATATGTCGTTGATGCCGATCTCCGCCGCTACCTCCGATGCCGTGAAAAGTCCTGTTTTGAGAAGCTCCGCGGCTTTTTTCATTGTAAGATAATTTTTGTACTGAATGGGTGACATGCCTGTGACTTCATGAAATTGAGCTCGAAAGGCGGTGGGACAGAGCGAGCACATCTTTGCCACATCATTTACGTTTATTTCATCCATGTAATGGTTCTCTATATACAGCACGCCCTTGTATACCGCGCTGTTTTTTTGGCGCCCGGGTGTTTTTACAAGCTCGGTGATAAAGGAATGCAGAATGCCGAGAAATATGGACTGACACTGTATCTTGTACCCCAGCCTTCCTTGATTGAAGGTGTTTGCCAGCAGGAGAAACTGCTTGAGATAGCTTTCGTGATCGTCATGGAGAATAATAAACATGTCGTCGGACAGAGCGGTCTTTTTGCCCCGGGAGAACAGATCAAACTGCAGGAGTATGGCGGCATTTTCGTCATTCTTCTCCCAGTACGATACATAAGTGATGTCCGGAGGGAGATACAGAATATCGCCCTTGTTACAGATGATGGTTCTGTTGTTTAATTCAAATTTTGTGCTTCCGCCCATGATATAAAAGAACCTTTGCATGGAATACTGTCCCTTTGCGCGGATGGTTTTGGGAATTATGGCGTCATGTGAGAGTACATTTATCGCAAGCTGTGACACAGCGCAATCGTTGTAGCATATTTCTTTCAATCCTTCGATATCCATGGAGTGACCGTCCTTTCTCCGGTATTTTTTATGCATCTTTATTATACAACATATTTTGTGTTTTGTAAAGACTTTTTTGTTATTTGTTGTGTTGTTTCGTTCAATAATTGTGTTGCTCAGTCCATTGCAATCGAGAAGTTTTTCTGTTATACTGTATATTGGTATGATAATCATAATCTTTATAAAATAAGATTGGAGAAGAAAATGAAAAAGATCAGTATTGGAATAGTGGGATTTGGAGAGTATTCGGAGAGCTATCTTGACCTGTGGTTAAACCATCCGTTGGTGGAAAGAGTTGTGGGCGCGGAGATGATCCCCGAGCGCAGAGCGCATATCGTCAAGCACTACGGGATAAAAATGTATGAGAGCTACGATCAGCTGCTTGAATGCGAGCCCGATATTGAGTGTATAGGTATATTTACTCCCAGACATATGCATGGTCCTATGGTCATAAAGACTTTGAACATGGGTAAGCATGTTTTCTCGGCAGTTCCCATGGGTATTACCGAGGACGAGATATATGAGATACTTGATATCGTGAAAAAGACCCGCCTTACATATATGATGGCAGAGACCTGCTATTATTTTCCTTGTGCTGTATGGTGCCGTAAAAAATACAAGGAAGGCGCTTTTGGCAAGTTTGTCTACGGAGAATCTCAGTATTATCACGACGTAATGGATATGGTTGCCGCATTCGCGTCGCAGGGCGACAAATGGAAGCGCACTGCGGGAATTCCCCCCATGTATTATTCTACTCACTCCATGTCCATGCTGTTCTCCGCTGTGGACGATTACCCTGTTGATGTTACCTGCTTCGGCTATGTTGACACCGAGGGAGACGATATCTACGGAGAGGGCAAGAACGACTGGGATAATCCATATTCTAACGAGACGGCTATCTTGCGCATGAGCGGCGGCGGTATTGCCAGAATAAATGAGTTCCGCCGTTGCGGAAATGTTCGTCCCACGTCCTATATCACGGGACTTTACGGAGATAAGGGTGCGTATGAGGGAAGCGGAAATCAGCATCTGTTCAGTCGCAACGACTATTATAACAATAAGGAATTTACCTCGGAGACCGTCAGCGATCAGATCAATTCCTATAACTTTATCCGGGATAAAGAAAAGGACTCCGTGGTGAATCGGGGCGCGGGAAGAACCGATTACCGTTACATGATGGGATATTCCGAGATACAGGATACAGACAGACTGCCGCAAAGCTTTATTGATATTGAAAAGGTAGCTCATGTTAATTCCGCTCTCGGACATAACGGATCTCATGCGTTCCTTGTTGACGATTTTGTCCGCTCCGTTATCACCGGCAAGCTGCCTCCCGTTGACCCCTGGATGGCGGCTACATATACCCTTGCCGGCATCTACGCTCACAAGAGTGCTATGATGGGGGGAGTGACCCTGAAGCTGCCGCTTATAGGCAAAGCACCTGAGGATTGGGAAAAGATAGACTTTGACGATATCAAATATTGATAGAATAAAGCCGGCAAAATTCTTGATCGGATAGATATAAACGGAGAATTTCTATGCTTGAGCATATTACAAATTATTTCACAGAGGCTTTTTCATCACCACTTGATATAGTCGGACAGATATTCGGATCGATAGCAACGCTGATATCACTGGTTACATTTGCGTCGGTGCATCGCAAACGCATACTTATGACAAAGTTCGCGTCGGATGTTTTGTGGATGTTCAGCTTTCTTTTGGGAGGGGCATGGTCAGGCGCGGTAACTAACGGAGTAAATTCGGTAAGAGACGGAGTATTTTATTTCAAGAAGGACTCGTGGAAGAGGATGTGGTTTATCCCTGCGGGCTTCATCGCGTTTTATGTGGTGTCGGGAGCGTTGGCATGGACGGGAATGATCAGCCTTTTGCCCATGGCATCGGCGTTTATCGCCGTTGTGGGATTGTGGTTGACAAAGCCTCTGTATACGAGAATATTATATATACCGTCGGCGCTGATGTGGATAGTGTACTCCTTTTATACCTATAATATCATGGCAGCGGTGTGCAATATTTTCTATCTTATATCCATTGTTATAGGACTCATAAAGGATCACAAGCAGAAGAAAGCAACACAAAACAAGAGAGAGGAAAAGTTATGTTAAGTGTATGTATTGATATGATGTTCTCACATCTTGACTTCTATGACCGTATAGAGGCTGTCAGGGCGTGCGGAATAGATACTGTTGAGTTCTGGAAGTGGAGCAATAAGGATATAGAAAAAATAAAAAACAGCGGTATAAGGGTGTCCATATTCAATATGGACAGCTCGGATGAGAAGCTGTCATACGACCTGTCCCGCGGTATACTCAACAGCGGCAGAGCCGAGGACTTCGTGGTGGCGCTGAAGGAGAGTATTCCTGTGTATAAAGCACTGGGCGCGTCCGCGATGATCGTTCTTATCGGAGAGCATGCCGACTACGATGCGGAAAATGTGTATAAATGCCTTACAGCCGCGTTGCCCTTGCTTGAGGAGAATGGAGTTACTCTTATAGTTGAGCCGCTCAATGACATAGACCGCGTGGGATATTCCATGCCCTATGCCACCCCCGTTTTTGAGCTTTTGAAGAGGATAGACAGCCCTCATATCAAGATGCTTTATGACATATATCATCAGAATATGATGGGAGATTTCTCTATGGATGAGATAAGGGAGAACATAAAATATATCGGTCACTTTCACGTTGCGGACGTGCCGGGACGCCATGAACCGGGAACGGGAAATGTGGACTATGTGAGTATTCTGAAGGAGATCTCAGGGCTTGACTTTGGCGGCTATGTGGGACTTGAGTACAGAGCCACAAGACGGGATGATGATACCTTCGGATTTTTAAAGGAGGCAGGATATCTTGTTTAAGGTATGTATCATAAGCTGCGGAATGATAGCGAATTCCGCTCATATACCCGCGTACAGACAGTTTTCCGAGGACTATTACATAACGGCAGTCTGTGATATAAATGAGCAGGCGGCAAAGAAGACCGCCGAGAAGCACGGAATAAAAAGCTATTATACCGATGCTTCCGAGATGCTGGAAAAGGAAAAGCCCGATGTGGTGTCGGTGTGCGTTCCCAACTGCTTCCATAAGCAATATACCATAATGGCACTGAGAGCGGGAGCAAATGTTTTGTGCGAGAAGCCCCTCGCCGTTACCTATGCCGACGCGGAGGAGATGTATGCCGTGGCAAGAGAGGAGGGCAAGGTGCTTATGGCTTGCCAGAGCATGCGCTTTACTCCCGACAGACTTGCCGCCAAGGAATACATAGACGAGCATGGCTGTGACGATTTTTATTACGGTGAGCTATCCCGTGTGCGCAGAAGAGGTATTCCTTTTTGGGGCACTTTCCATATGAAGAAGCTGAGCTGCGGAGGCGCTTTTATAGATATAGGCGTTCATATGCTGGACGCTCTCGTGTGGCTTGCGGGTAACCCCAAGGTCAAGTCTGTTATGGCTGTCACCGCGCAGAACCATAAATATGAGATCGGCTCGCTGCTGAGCAGCGGCGCGCTGACGGGAAATGTGGATACCCAGAGACCGTTTGATCCTGAGGAGATGGATGTTGAGGACTTCTCCTGCGGCATGATAACCTTTGAGAACGGAGCGAGAGTATCCTTTAAGGTGGCTTGGGCTGCTAACATACCCGAGGCATCGGACATACGGCTTATCGGTAAAAGGGCGGGGATATATCTGCCAGAGGGCAAGGTATATTCGGGAATGGACACCGAGGAAACGCTTGAGCCTGTAGAGATTCCTTACAAGACCGTTTTTGCTGGACATATGTACATAGCGGATAATCTCAGAAGGGTACTGAAGGGCGAGGCACAGCCGATCATCAAGCCCGAGGAGATCCTGAACGTGACAAGGATAATAGAGCTGTTCTACCGCTCCGCCGAGCTAGGCAGAGAAGTGTCGGCGGATGAGTGACGCTTTTGACCGAAACTGTTGATGACCATACCGGCACAATTATCGTTTCTTTCCTTTCTTCTGACATGCGCGGGGCTGTTTATCCTCTTATTTATTTCGCGAAAGAAAAGCATGACGCGTTCTTAAAAGCTTTCCTTGTTCAAAAAATGCTATGATTAGTTCATATTGTGCATTGGTTGGTGTTTGCGTTTATGATATAATAATGTTGACATAGTTGTCAGTATCGTAAAATAAAAACATAAACGCAAAACATATTGCAAAGGAGAAAGAATATGGAGACCAACAGAAAATGGAAGGTTGCCGTTATCGGATGCGGCATGTTTGCCAACGGACAGTATTTGCCAAACATCGGTAAAGAGGCAAACGCGGAATGTGTGGCTGTGTGCGACATAGTTCCCGAAAGAGCGCAGAAGGCGTGTGAGAAATTCGGTGTTCCTCAGTGGTACGCAAGCGTTGAGGAAATGATAGAAAAATGCGATTTTGATATCGCTATCGATGCCGCGTCCATTCAGGCGCATCATGAGATAAATATGGCTGTTCTCACCGCCGGTAAGCACCTTATTAGCCAGAAGCCCGCCGCACCTACCGTTGAGATGCTCACAGAGCAGATAGAGCTTGCGAAAGCAAAAAATGTTAAATTTGTCTGTGTTCCGATCCACCCGATGCGCCGCGATATCAACGCCGCAAAGCAGATGATAAAGGATGGCGCTATAGGAGAGCCTACTTATATCAAGTGCAACATGGAACACGGAGGCCCTGAATATTTTCAGTACCGTGACGTAGATCCCACATGGTTTTTTGAGGACGGCGCGGGCGCGCTTGTGGACATGGGAGTTCACGGCTTACAGATAGTCACCACGCTGTTCGGTCCTGTCAAGAGCATTGCCTGCCTTGCTACGGTCACCGATGCTTCCCGTACAGTCCGTTCGGGTGCTTTCAACGGACTTAAGATAAAGTCAGATAAGATACCCGACGAGTACATGATAACCATGACCTTCAGAAACGGAAAGATCGGCTTTGTTGACACGGGATTCTCCCAGAAGGCAACAAGAACGCCTCAGCTTGAGGTGTACGGTACAGAGGGTACTTTGTCCTTTACAAAGCCTTATATGGAAAACAAGCTCCCCGAGCTGTACATAGACTGTCCCGAGAGGGGACTCCGCGGCTGGATAACTCCCGATTCATGGGAGGTCGTTCCCGAGAGGCTTATCAGCCAGTGCTGTTGCCTTAAGGATATCATACGCGCTATCGAGGGCGACCATGATCCGGTGCTTACCCCCGAGCATGCGCGCCATATTCTTGAGATAATGTGCAAGATCCCCGAGGCGATAGACAGCGGATCCACTGTAGAGATAGAGACTACATTCTGAGTTGACCGAATTTATGTAATGTGTAAAGGGAGAGTTACAGATATGAAAAAATTGAGAGTAGCAATTATCGGAACGGGAATGATAGCCAACAGCGCGCATTTTCCCGCACTTAACATATTGAGAGAAGAGGGACTTGTGGAGGTAGTCGGAGTTGCCGACATCCGCGAGGAGGTAGCGGCAGAGACCGCAAAGCGTCACGCGGTTCCCAACTATTACAAAGACCCCCAGAGGATGCTTGACGAGCTGAAGCCCGATTTTGTGGCGGTTTGTACGCCAAATATGTACCATAAGGAATGGACGATAAAGGCGCTTCGCGCGGGCGCTCATGTGGCTTGCGAAAAGCCCTTGGCGCTGACGGTCGCTGATGCCGAGGAGATGTGGCAGACAGCAAAGGATTGCGGAAAGATGCTGTTCCCCTGCCAGTGTATGAGATGGAGAAACTATATGCAGCAGTCCAAGGCGCTTGTTGACAGCGGAGAGCTTGGCGCGGTCTATTTCTCGGATATCGAATTTATCAGACGTATCGGAGTTCCCACATGGGGATATTTCCACATGAAGGAGCATAATTTCGGCGGTCCCTTCTGTGACCTCGGAGTTCACCTTATCGACTCGCTTTTGTGGATCGTGGGTGATAAGAAGGTGGAGGCTGTTTCGGGCAGCGCGTACACAAAGATCGCAAATCAGGGAGAGGATATACTCCTCAGCATCGCTGAAAGCGGAGCGTATTCGGGAGCGTTCACACCCCGTCCCTATGACTACAGAGAATTTAATGTTGAGGACTTTTCTACAGGATTTATGCGTCTTGAGGGCGGCATGAGCGTGAATTTCAAGTTCTCATGGGCGCTCAATCTGCCCACGACCAATCTCGATATGGTCATCTGCGGAGATAAAGGCGGACTTTCGGTAAACAAGGAGCGTCTCTACAAGAATATCGGCAGATATCAAAGCGAGTGCGACATGAAATGGTTTGACAACGGCGCATATAAGGGAGTTGCCTTTGAGCAGCACAGATATATGTACCGCAATATTATGAATACTCTTGCGGGAAAAGAAGAGTATCTCATAAAGAAGCATCAGAATATAGAGGTCACCAAGGCTATTGAGTGCTTCTATAAGTCTGCGGAGCTTGGAAGAGAAGTAAGAGCGGAGGAGCTTTAAAATGAAAGCGGTAATTATAGGATTTTCACACATGCATGTAAACGAGGTAGCGCTTTATATCAGCGATAGGACTGACATGGAGCTTTGCGCTATAGCCGGAGTGCCGTCGAAGGCGGAGAGTATACCTGCCTTGAGATACACTCCCGATTGGAATCTTGCCAACGTGAGAGACAACTATTGCTCTGTTGTTTATGACGACTACAGAGCTATGCTCGACGAGGTAAAGCCCGATATCGCGTTTATCCTTACCGAGAACGGTCAGAAGCCCGATGTGGTTGAGGAATGCGCAAGGCGAGGCGTTGACGTGTGCATTGAAAAGCCTATAGCCGTAAGCCTTGAGGAGGCTGACAGGATAAAGGAGAGTGTCGATAAATACGGCATTAAGGCCGTTGTCAACTGGCCTGTGGTATGGCGCGAGTACGTGCTTAAGATGAAAGCCGCGCTTGACGCGAGGGTGGTCGGTGAGCCTTTGAAGCTCAGATACATAAACGGTCACACAGGACCTCTCGGTAAGGGCGCTAAGCATCGCGGCGTGTCCGATAACGCCGAGGAGATGACCGACTCGCAGAGAGGTAAGACATGGTGGCATAAGGCGGAGCTTGGCGGCGGAGTCTGGCTTGATATCGCCTGCTACGGATGCTTCTTCTCACGCTGGTTTATGGGTAAAAACGCAAAATCCGTCATTGGTATGGGAGAAAATCTCAACACGCCCTTCGGCAATACCGACGACAACTTTGGCGCTCTTATAAGATACGACGGCAAGATGTCCGTCATAGAGGGAACATGGACAACACCCAGAGCGGTCATCCCCTCGGGACCCATGGTGCTTTGCTCCGATGGCGTAATTATGTGTACGGGTGGAGCGGAGAACGCCCCCGATGTCAAGGCGTTTGACATCTACGGCAACGAGGTCGCCATACCCGAATACAAGCTTGAAGAGAAGTATAAAAATATGCCCTGTCACATAATGAGCGGGGACGGAATACATGAAATGCTTACGCTTGATGCCAATATGGACGTTATGGCGATACTTGACGCGGCGATGAAGAGTGCCGAGAGCGGAAAAGAGGAGAGCATCCGTGGCTGACGGTATTATTGCCGATATTCAGAGGGCATCGTTTCACGACGGATACGGAATACGCACAACGGTATTTTTCAAGGGCTGTCCCTTGCGATGTGAGTGGTGTCATAATCCAGAGTGCATCTCTCCCCGTCCTCAGCAGCTGTTTTACGCGGATAAGTGTATAGGCTGCGGCGGGTGCGCCGAGGGGTGCTATGCGGGAGCGAGAGTTGTGTGCGGCAGGGAGATGACCGCCGCCGAGGTGCTTGAGCAGATACTGCCTGACCGTCCATATTACAGAGACGGCGGAGGAGTGACCTTTTCAGGCGGAGAGCCGCTTATGCAAAGGGAATTTCTCGCGGAGTGCATAGCGCTTTGCAAAGAGGCGGGCATAAGCTGTGCCGTGGAGACCTGTCTTTTGTACTTTGATGAGGATATCTTCAGGTCGCTTGATTTTGTCATGGCTGACCTTAAGATATGGGACAGTGCCACACACAAAAAATATACGGGTGTTGGCAACGAACGTATAATAGAGAACTTCAAAAGGCTGAACGCGCTGGCTGTACCAATCATCGCAAGAACTCCCGTAATACCGGGTATAGATCAGGGAATAGACCGTATCGGTGAGTTTTTGAGAAGCCTTGATAACGTAAAGAAATATGAGCTGTTGCCCTATCATTCTATGGGCAACGCAAAAAGAGTGGCGCTGGGCGAGCCGCTCACGGAATTTTCCGTGCCTGACAAAGAGTATATGAAGGAGCTTGAAAAATATGCTTACATACGCTGACAGACTGCGGTCGATGAGAGAGACCAAGGTGCGTCACACACTTGAAAAAAGAGAGCAGAACGGATACACCGACCTTGATGACTTCGGCACAGTACCGATAAGCGAGGGCTATGAGGTGGAGCCGTGGTATAACAGCTCAAACGGAAGCTTTTACGGTTATGACGGCATGTGTGAGAATTTCTGCAGAGTCATGGATGCGCATGAGCCTTATGTTGACCCCATGGAAATGCTTTGCGGAAGGTGGCGCGATATGCTTGTCAACTACCGCGGAGACGTTCACTATCTTCCCGATTGGTTGAAAAAGAAGCCCAAGATCATGGAGATGATGAAGAGCGCCACAGACCAGTGGAGCAAGCGTTGGGACGAGCAGAGATTTCCATACGATCACCTGAAGCCACTGCAAGCCAAGTACAATATCCAGACGGGTATCGATTCCGATGCTCACTTTGCTTGTGATTATCGCATCGGCTTTGAGCTTGGATTTGGCGGATTGCTTGACAAGATATCGAAATACCGCGAGATAAATCCCGACAAGAAGGATTTTTACGATGCGGAGGAGAGGGTAGTACATGCCATCATCCGCTTTATAGACAGACATATCGAGAAAATAAGACAGATGATCCCCGAGGAGCAAAGACCCGAGATCAGAGAGAGTTTAGAGGAGATGCTTGACACCTGCGAGGCTGTGAGAACGGGCGCTCCCAAGACCTTCCGCCAGGCTTGCCAGTGGACGGCGTTCTTTAACTGCGCGGCGCGCGTGTACACCAGAGACGGCGCGGGCTTCCAGCTTGACGGTCTGCTCCTGCCGTACTACGAGAATGACGTAAAGAACGGTATTCTTGACGACGAGACGGCAAAGTTCCTCATAGCAAATCTGCTTCTCATAGACCCCCATTACTATCAGATATCGGGCGTTGACGAGAACGACCGTGACATGACCAACCGCCTGTCATACCTCATTCTTGAGGCGGCGGACAGCATAGACATTGCCTGCAATCTCACTGTTCGCGTTCATGAGAACTGTGACAGAGAGTTTCTCAGAAAAGCCATCTACTACCTGCTGAAAAACAAAAACGGCTGGCCGCGTTTCTGTAATGATAAGGCGCTGGCAGAGGGCTATATGAGATGCGGTGTTGACAAAAAGACTGCCCGCGAGAGGATCGCGGTGGGCTGTAACTGGATGTGCGTTCCGGGTAAGGAATACCCCATGAATGACACCGTAAAGATCAATATCGCCAAGGTCATGGAGGTGGCACTGGAGGAGCTCAGGGGGTGTGAGGAAAAGTCCACGGAAAAGCTCTTTGAGATATTTGAAAAGCACCTCAGGATCGCTATTGATGTTACCGCGCAGGGAATAAATCTCCACATTGACCATCAGTGGGAGGTGACCCCCGAGCTTGTCATGAATCTTCTGATGAATAACACACTTGAGAAGGGCGAGGATATATCGCAGTGTGCCGAGCTTTACACTGTTGGCATCGACGGTGCGGGTCTTGCCGTGGTTGCCGACTCCTTCGGCGCGATTGAGACCAGAATTGAGAAAGAGGGCGTTCTCAGTTGGGAGTGTATGTACAGCGCGCTTGACAATAACTTTTTTGATGAGCGCACAAGACTCATCCTCAATTCCGCCCCCAAATACTGCGGCGGTAATAATGTATCCGACGCTTGGGCAAAGAGACTGACCGAGTGCTGGGTGAGAAACATCCGCGCTCAGAGCATGCCCGAGGGGCGTCAGCTTATTCCGGGATGGTTCAGTTGGGCGAGAACTGTTGAATACGGTACAAAGGTGGGCGCGACTCCCAACGGCAGACGCGCGGGCGAGCCTATCTCTCACGGTGCCAACCCCAATCCGCATTTCCGCACGGATGGCGCGCCCACGGCGCAGTCGCTTGGTATTGCCTCTGTGCAGTGCGGTTATGGAAACACAGCTCCCCTGCAGATCGAATTTGATCCCGGCGTAAAGGCGGACGACGAGGGCATAGCCATTATAGAGAGCTTCATCAAGGGACACTTTGAGGGCGGCGGAACTCTGATAAACATAAACATACTTGATGGCGAAAAGCTTCTTGAAGCGCATGCGAATCCCGACCTGCATCCCGATCTTGTTGTGAGGGTAACGGGATTCACGGCATACTTCGCTTCGCTCTCCCCCAAGTTCAGACAGCTTGTTGTTGACAGATTCCTTCAAGGAATTTAACTTACTTTTCTTTTAAAAAAGAAAAGGTAAGCAAAAGAAAACAAAGAGAATATCCATTTACTGATGTGATGGATTACATTGTTTGATACTCTTTTGCAAAAGAAAAAGTAAGCAAAAAGAAAACACTTACTTTTCTTTTAAAAAAGAAAAGGTAAGCAAAAGAAAACAAAGAGAATATCCATTTACTAATGTGATGGATTACATTGTTTGATACTCTTTTGCAAAAGAAAAAGTAAGCAAAAAGAAAACACTTACTTTTCTTTTAAAAAAGAAAAGGTAAGCAAAAGAAAACAAAGAGAATATCCGTTTACTGATGTGATGGATTACATTGTTTGATATTCTTTTGCTAAAGGAAAGCAAACAAAAGAAAACAAAGAGAATATCCATTTACTAATGTGATGGATTACATTGTTTGATATTTTTTTTGCGAAAAAGAGCACTTGTGACGTTTTGTGTCATAAGTGCTCTTTTTGTGCTTATTCCGTAGCCGGGCTGGGGCGTTTGTCCTTGTGGTAATTGCGAATGCGTCTGCGGGTCTCGATCGGAGACATTTTTTCTTCCTTTTTGAATATTCTGCTGAAGTAGTTGGGGTCGTCAAAGCCAAGCTCGTAGGCTATTTCCTTTATGGACATTTCGGTGGTGCGCAGCATTTCTATGGCATGGAATATCTTGTTTTTGTTGATGTACCGTATGGGAGACATCCTGATGTACTTCTGAAAGAGTCTTGTCAGGTATTGATGGGACACGTTACAGTACCCGCTCAACTCCTCGACAGTGATCCGTCTGTTGTAATTTCTGTTTATGAATATAAGCGCCTTCTGTAGCGGATGCGGATATTTTTCTCCTCGGAACAGCTCCTTTTTGTGGAACTCGGAAACTGTGTTTCTTCCGATCTGCGCGATCAACTCCATAAGTCTGAGCGACATAAGCAGGCGGTTATAGTTTTTGTTTTTGTAGTATTCCGAATATATATCGTCTATGAGTCCTGTCATTTTTGACAAGCGCTCGGGCGAAAAGGAGACTGTCTGAGACATAAAGACATAAGGTTCGGCTTCACCCTCCATAAAGGAAGGGAGCGCTATCTGATCCTCTACGTTGGCTATTATTTCCTCCAGCTGCTCCGTAAGCTCACTGTCGGTTATAGGTATGATAGGCTCTTGCGTGGTGAAATGTATATAGGTAAGTTGGCACATGCTGTCATTCAGCGCTTTTCTTACGTATGCCTGTCCGGCGGGGATGATCAGAAGTTGTCCCTTGGTTAGTGTACGCTCCCTTCCGTTGATGACAAAAATGCAGGAGCCGTCGTTTATGTAAACAAATATGTTGCGTTTGTCGGCGCAGCGCCAGGTGTTATTTCTTGAGATATTTGCCACCTCAATGATGCTTGGCAGATGTTTTATGGGAATGCGGTAATACATATTTCCCTCCGGTTTCAAAAAATGCTAAGTTTGGTTTGTATTGTGTATGGGCAACTGATTGTGCTTATGATATAATTAAAACAACAAAAAGATACGCTTTTATTATACAACATGCCGACTGATTTTGTCAATAGAAAAATGCGGAATTCAGCATAGGTAAAAATTCTGAGAGGAGAAAAACAAGAATATGCATGCCTACAAAACAGCGACAGACAGACGCGTGGATAACAGAAGGATAAGGACGGGTATTTTCGGCTTGTCGCACCCTCACATATCCACACTTTACGGGATGATGAAAAGGCGTCCCGAGGATTTTGAGATAGTCGGATTTGCCGATATCCCGCCATCCGACGCGCTTTCAAGCCAGAGACGGCTTTTTGAAGGTAGTGACTCCCCTCGCGAGTATGCGGATTGGCGCAAGCTTGCGGCGCAGTCGCTTGATCTCGCCGTGGTCACCACAGACAACGCGTCACGCGGGGATGTCTGCTGTGAGCTTTTGTCACGTGGAATACACGTGCTTGACGAAAAGCCAATGGCAATGAACTATGCGGACGCTGAAAGAATGTACAGATGCGCCAAGGAAAACGGCGTCCGAATGCTCACCAATTGGCCTATCGCGTGGTTTCCCACCTTCAGACTTGCAAAGCAGCTTCTCGATGAGGGCAGAATAGGCAAGCTAATGAGAGTGGTGTACCGCAGTCCCGCGACGTGGGGGCCATTTTCCTACTCTAACGGAGGGATTCTTCCGCCCGAGGAAGAATTGAAGAAGAGCTGGTGGTATCAGGCTGACAGAGGCGGCGGCTCTATTCTGGACTACGCCTGTTACGGCGCGATACTTTCCACATGGATGTTCGGGCACAGAGCGAGGAGAGTGGGCTGTATGACCAAGCAGTTTACAACAGGCTTCTGTGACGTTGAGGATTACAGCGCCATGATGCTTGACTTTGGCGACGGTATCGGACTTCTTGAGGGCTCATGGTCTACCTTCAACTGCGGTGAGATACCCACAGGTCCTGTGCTTTACGGTACTGACGGTGTCATCGTCTGCGACAGGCACAGCAAAAAGGTAAAGCTGTACAGCGGTATCAGCCATCCGCCCGTAGCTCCCGTCGAGGTGTTTGAGCCGGGAGACATCAGGCAGGAAGAGATGCTGGGCGCGGATATCGTGAGAAGTATACGCGACGGTATCGACCCCGACGAGATGCTGGGCACAGAATTGAATCTTGATGTTGTGGCGGCTCTGGACGCGGGAATGAGGTCGGCGAAAACGGGTGTTATTGAAAATACGATGCCCTTGGCGGACATATAAAGCGGTATTGTGTTATTTTGTCCAAAAAATATGTTATCTTGACTATTGTTTGAGCAAAACGATTTTGATATAATTATATAGAGATAACTGACAATAACATTTTGTTGGATCGATATCATGTATATACAAATGTTAGGTATAGCGCGCATTACTTGGGGAATTGCATAAATTGTTTTTTGACAGCAAAACGCGATTCTTACCAAAATATTGGCAAATCGTTCAAAAAATAACAAGACATATATTTACAGTACAGTACACAGCGTATTTGTGTTATAATTAATACCCGCATTACGGAGAAAAAGCCGGGCTCACATTTTGTACTGACGGTATATTTAATTTTTGAGGAAAGGAGGAGCAGATTTCTTTGCGAGGAAGAATGCGCAAAGAGCATTACTTGGAGAAAACAATTTGTAAAATGATCTTAGCGTAAGATCACAAAAATCCAAAATGAAACTAAAAGGAGAAAAACAATGAGAAGAAAAATTTTATCATTTGTTATGGCTTGTCTTATGATCGCTACCACGCTTTGCATAGGCTTGCCTGTGATTGCCGCGGATGTCACGGTAAACACAGAAGCAGAGCTGCATGAAGCGACTGCCGCCGTAGGCGCAGGCGAAACAAAAACCATCAGTATCGGAGCGGACTTTACCTTGGCGACCGATTCGATCACCGCGCCTCAAGGTGCTACCATCATCATCGAGGGTGGCGATCACACCATCATTGTTGAGAAAGACCTTGCCAGTGTATCGGCATCCGCGTCCTTGACCTTGAAGAATTTGACGTGAACAATAGGTCAGCCCATGATAGGCAATCTTTCAGGTGCCGGCGGAACGCTTACCTTTGATGGCTGTACCATCACGCAAAGCGGAGGAAGAGGTCCTAATGGTCAATTCTGCAAATTTGGCGCTGATAATACTACGCTGAATATGACAAATACAACATTTATGATCTCCATGGGTGGACGCAGTGGAGGTCAGGCGGCAAGTATATTCAAAATTGACGGAGCGTATACAAGTACGATCAACCTGACATCATCCAGAGTTGGATTTACATCTGATGCTCAGTTTGTCGGAGCGGTTACGGGAATTCTCGCTTCTTACACTGGTTCTACGCTTAATCTTAATATGAAAGATTCCACGCTCTATACCCGTTATACAACGATCAATGCGGCAGGTGACGCAAATATCGACATGAGCGGAGAATCCACTATCACGCTTGACGGTCCCGGTTCTTCTATACAAGCGAATGCTATATCTTCTACAAATGTTGGAGATCTCTCCATCAAGATGAATGGAAACTCAAAAATCGAGACTGTTGGTACGCTTCACTCCTCTTACGGTGTTTCTGTACGTGCTTATGACGGTACAACGGCTGCCAAGACCACTCAGACTGAAAAGAATATTACCATAGAAATGTCAGGCAAATCCTCCATAGTCTCCGGTTCAAATCATGCGGTACATATACAACACGGTACTGTCACGCAGATGGCGAAAACAAGAACCTGTATCCTGTATGATGAAGCAACAATAAACGCAACTGGCAAAGCAGGTTCTGCGATTAATGTAGGAGAAGGTAATTTTACACTGTATCTTGACGGAAACGCAAAGCTGACAAAGAACGGAACTACAAGCATATCGGCCCTTGGGCTTATTGAGGGAGTCAACATTACTCTTGCAATGGGATATACTGCCGCACGCAATCATGTTGTAAGCGGAACACACGACTTCAATAACAATAACGCTCCCACAGTCGTTGCGGGTGCATCTGTTCGTACAGTTAAGGACAGCACAGGTATTCGCTTTACCGCTGATGTTACTACTCCCAGCAGCAGAAAATCAGATATCGAATACGGTATGATCGTTGCAAGATACAATGATTTCAACGGCGTATGTAACTTTATGCCTGCGATCCTTGAAGCTAACGGAATCAGATATGCAACAGCATCCGCGTCTGACACCAACAACTCTATGATCGCAACAAAAGACGGCAAGAAGATACTCAACTTTGCCATAACAGGACTTGAAGGACAGGAAAGCACTCAATTTGCTGTAAGAGGTTATACGAAATATAACTATTCAAGCAGTGCCATCACATGTGAGCTCCTTATCCTTTCCGATTTCGTTGTTGAGGATAATGTTCGAAGCATCGAATATGTTGCGGGAGAGGCTGTCAAGGACGTTAAGGATGCTCCCGATGGCGACTACCAGTACGAAGTAGTTGCGGACTGTGCTTATAAGGGTAAGTACAGCAGATATTCCTCTGCTCAGTATGATGTAGTATTGGGCTTTACAGATTAACGGAGGTAAAAGATAATGAAAAAGAATTATATTACTCCTAAAATGATCGCAATGGAATTTAACAGCGCAGATTGTATTACGGTTTCGGGCGAATTGAATGCGGACAACGGTATTGGAAATCAGCTTGATATCACCGTGAATTACGGCTCTGTATGGAGCTAAGGACTTTTTTCGGAAAGGAACAGCATATGAAAAATAAAATTTTATCTTTTGCACTTGCATGTATTATGATTGCGTCCGTTCTTTGTACGGCTTTGCCCGTATTCGCGAGCGAGACAGTTACAGTTAATTCCGGCGAAGAGCTGAGAGCGGCAGTCGCGGCTGTTGCCGACGGCGAGACAAAGACCATCAAGGTCGGAGCTGATTTTTCCATCGCCAATAATTCAAGCAATGGTGGAAACAATGAGTCTTTGGTCGTAGCCAAGGGCGCGACGGTTATTATCGAGGGTGACAACAAGACCATTGATGTTATGACCGACCTTTGTACTGCCGAGGGAAGCATCACCTTTAAGAATCTCACCCTTAAGCTGACAACACCTATGATCGGTACAGCCAAGGGCGGAAGCGTTACTTATGAGGGATGTACCATCACACAGACAGGCGGAAGATCAAACAACAACAAGTTTGGTGCCATCAACGCAGACGGCGGCTCTTTCACTCTGACAGATACCACCCTCACCATCCACAACGGTACGAGAAATGACACCAATTCAAATGTTGCTATCTTCAAGCTTGAGGGACAGACCACAAAGGGAACTGTCAACCTCAACAATTCTCATATCAAGCTTGCGGACGATGCTGTATATACAAAGAATGTTTACGCTTTCTATGACAGCGACAGCGGAAGCACATTGAATATAAACATGGTAAATTCCACCATAGGCGTAAAGAATACCGCGCTTAAATCCGCGGGTATCGTAAACCTCACCATGAGCGGCGCTTCTTCTCTGACATCTGCCGACAGCGTGAATGTTGTGGAGATGCTGGGCGGCGCGGAAACCTTTACTCTCAAGATGTCCGACACAGCTGAGATCTCCAATGCCGAGACCTCCGAGGCTAATGTTCTTCAGCTTGATCAGGCGAAGGCAATGAACATTGAAATGAGCGGAGACTCCAAGATCGTCAACAACGGAAGCGGCTTTGCTCTTTGCGGACACAACGGTTATGATAAGACCACCAGAACATTTGCGCTTACCATGAGCGGAAACGCAAAGATATACGCAAAAGCAAACCATGCGATAAACGTACAGCACGATACATACGAGAAGATCCCCGCGACCACCATCACAATGTCGGGCAGCTCCAAGATCGTGACCGACACTGCCGATAAATACGCATTGTATCTCGGCGCGGCAACAAGCTTTACTCTGAATCTCTCCGATTCCGCGGCGCTCACCAAGAAGGACGGCGTTACAGAAGGAGCTGTTTATCAGATAGCTCCTCCCGAAAGCGATGTCCCCGCTGACGGTAAGCTTTGCCGTATAGGCAACACCTACTACGCATCTCTTGAGGACGCCATAAAGGCTGCCGCGGAGAACGACACCATCGTTCTTGAGGCGAACGCAAAGGTCGCCAACACCCTTGAGATCACAAAGAACGTCATCATTGAGGGTAACGGCAAGACCATTACCTCCAACGGTGCTGACGGCTTTGTAAAGCTTACGGCGGCTCTCACCGTTAACAACGCCATCGTCACCACCGACAATGCTATCGGCGATCACCGCGCAATGTTCGTTTTTGTCGGAAGCGCGGGTAAGGTGGTTATGTCCGATGTTACCATTGCGCTGACAAACGCGGGCTGCAAGGGTAACTGTGCTGTATTCAGCGATGAGAACGTGAAACCCGGTGTTCCCTTTGATATAGCTCTTCACAATGTTACTATTGACACTCAGACAAGCGCTCCCAACGCAAGATTCCTTGCGGGCAACGCGGGTGGTGCGCTTACACTGACAGGTAATACCAGCATTAAGATGAACGGTAATACCATAATCAATGTTTCCGCTGTTGACGAGGCATTTAATGTTACCATGGAGGACAACGCTCTTATCGAAACCAACAACGGTAACCAGGTAATATATACTCACGCTAACGTAGCGGATGCCTCCGGTAAGTTTATCGGAACCGCAAAGCCCTTTAATCTCACAATGAGCGATAACGCGAAGATAGTTCAGACCAAGAGCGGAAAGAACGCCATTGGACTCAATAACAGCCAGCGCCCCGTAAGTGTTGCAAACATTATTCTTAACGATAATTCTGTTATTCAGGCACCCGGTATCGCAATCAGAGTATATACTGCCACCGCAAATATTACTGTTTACGAAAATGCCGATATAGCAGGTGAGACCAGCGATGTTGCTGTGGGCGGTGTTGAAGGTGGTAAGACAATGCTTCCCGAGTCTGTAAATATCGTAACATTCGGTAGCGAAACGCTGAAAATGGATGTGGGAACATTATACGCTCCCGTTATGGCTGATAAGCCTACCATGCGTATCAACGGCACGTCCTACGGTCTGCGCTTTACTTCTTCGTTCCAGAAGGAGCGCTCCACTGTTATCAAGGCAGCCTTCGGTACTCTCATTACCAAGGCAGATACTGTAGCAAACACAGAATTCAGCGCGGCGGCTCTTACCGCGGCAAACGCTAAGTTTATCGACATTAAGGCTGTTGACGGAATCGACAGCGGTGTAAGCGGAAGCTTCAACGCGGCTCTTGTTGATGTTAAGGAGGCGAACCACAACACCGTATTCGCGGCTCGCTCCTATTCCGAATATACCTTTGTAAACGATACTCACAAGAACGTAAAGGTTACATGCTACTCCGATGTTTGCACAGGCACATACGCCGATGCGGCTCTTGCTCAGCTTGCCGACATTAAGGACGCATCTGAGACAGGATACACAAACGACGTTGACGCATATCCCGTTCTTGACGCTGCAACAGGTAAGTACACATGGACTGAGGGTAAGAAATATTCCAAGCTCAACGACGCTCAGTACACAGCTATCTCCGCTATCGCGGGAAAGAAATAATGGAGGTATCGAATAATGAAGCTTAAGAACATATTTACAAAGATTCTGGCGGCTTGCCTGCTTATGGCGCTTCTTGTATGCGTTGTTGCTTGCGGAGATGATGATACACCCGTTGACGGAACAGATTCAAACACTGTTGATGTTACGGAAGGAACTGAAAATACGGGAGATGTCACGGACGACGGTCAGACGACTGAGGAGAATACACCCGCCGATCCCGACACGCCCTATACCGACGGTATTTCCGACGACACGGCTGCTGACATATTCTGATAGATCAGATTATAAAAGGAGTTAAACACATGAAAAAATTTAAGCTTATGATGCGCATGCTGTCCATGCTTCTCGTACTCGTAATGGCGATCGGCGTTCTTGCCGCTTGCGGTGGAGACGGCGAAGACACGGACGACGGCAACAACACCGTATCCACCGGAGGCGAGGATGGTCCCAACCTTCCCGAAGTCAACTATGACGGCTCGGACTTCACCGTTCTTGTTCGTCAGGACACATACGCGGCTGATATCCACGTTGACAAGCTGGATACAAGCACATCCGAGATCGACAAGAAGATATACAACAGAAACAAGCTTATTGAGGATGTTTACGGCGTAAACTTTACACTGGTCACCGATAGTGACGCTAATATCGTATCGGCTGTATCCACAGCAGTTCTCGCTGACCCCGATGAGTACGATCTTATCGCTAACCACGGAAGATCCATATTCTCCGGTGTTACCTCAGGATATTACTACGATTGGAACAACCTTACATACGTAGACACCGACAAGCCCTGGTGGAATCAGGCTGCAAACAAGAACTGGAGAACTCCCGGCGGCAAGCTGTTTGCCATGAACGGCGATATCTCCTACCAGAGCGTAGGCGTGCTCGGCGGTATGTATTTCAACAAGGACATCATTGCCAACGCGGGCGCAAAGTCTCCTTATCAGTTCGTATACGATGATGAGTGGACGCTTGAGAACTTTGAAAAGCTGGTCAAGGAGGTTGACGCGTCTCTTGCGGGAGACGGTTCGGGCAGTATCGCCACCGATACCTTCGGCTACGCTACCCAGAAGTGGAGAGGCCCCAGTTCTGCGTACATGTGCTCCGGACAGCCTCTGCTCCTTCTCGGAACTGACGGCAAGTACACCGTCAATGCGGGTAACGAGCGTATAGTTAATGCCTTTGAGGAATATCTCCAGCTGCTCTTTGACAGCGGCGCTTGCTACTACGGACCCAATGACGCGGATCTTAATCCTGTAAGAGAGGCGTTCAAGGCGGGCAGAGTTGCGTTTAACGACGATAACCTCAGCATGGGCGTTATCTTCAAGGGAACGGAACTGAACTACGGTATAGTTCCGTGGCCCAAGTACGACGAGCTTACAGAGAGCTATTACAGCACCATTGGTACAGGTACAAATACCTTTGCTGTTCTCTCCAACACCACGGCAAGCAACGCCGAGAGAATTTCCGTTATTCTTGAGGCTATGGCTTACTATGGCTCTGAGCAGGTAATTTCCTACTACTATGACGAGCTGCTGTCCTACCAGACCATGAAGGATCCCGATTCTCTTGAGATGCTCAAGATAATTCACGACGGCGCAACCGTTGAGATGATCCAGTACACCAACTACGGCGGAATCGTTGACCTTCCCAGAGGTGTTATCGGTGAACCCTCCAGATACGGTAACAGCATTTCCACCGCGGTATCGGTTATCAAGAATACTGTTGAGGCGGAGCTCCAGATCTGGTACGCGCTTGATACGGCAAAGTAAAAAAATAAACAACCCATAAAAATTGGGTGGACGGGAACACTCTCGTCCACCCAATTTTCAGTCAGACGAGGTGAATACCGCTAAAAAAGGATTAAATTGTACAGATTTAACGCTATTCTGGAGGTTGACACGGATGGTAACTGCTGATATAATAAATCTATACTGATCTTATATAAAAAGTAAGGGTGGATAAGCATGAAAAAATTTTTGAGGATGATGTTGTTAATATTGAGTATAAGTCTGCTGCTCTCGGGCTGTAATGGCGCAGATCCTGTCACTACAGAGCCGTATGAGAGTCTTGCTGAGACTATTACCCAAACGGAGCAGGGCGGGATTACCGATAAAGAGGATGATGAGTATGTGAACATGTGGAAGTATGTCACCTCATCCAACGGGGTCAATGTCCGTGAGATCACCATAGACTCGGGCAAGGGCGGAGACGCCGTGGAGATAGTCCACATGACGGATATACACATAAACTACTGCACCGATGAGGACTTGAAGGATCCCGTGCTCAAGAGCACATATGAGAACAGAACATGGCTCAAGAACTTTGCGGTAAGGGGAAATCTTGAAAGATGTCTGACATATGCCAAGGATGCCGATCAGATAGTCATTACCGGAGATATTTACGACTATCTCTCCGAGGGAGCTATAGCCATGACAAAGCAGTATATCTTTGACCCCTATCCCACGGTAATGGCGTGCCTCGGAAACCATGAGTCTGTGAGAAAGTGTCAGGGCAAGGTAGCCGAGAATACTACCTTTGAGCAGAGGATGGAGATACTTGATCAGAACTGGATAAACGATATATACTACGCATCAAGAGTCATAGGCGACAAGGTCATGGTCATCACTATGGACAACGGCTCACGCGCGGGTATCGGAGCGTTCTGGGAGAGTCAGGTAGAGCCATTCAGAAAGGATCTTGAGACTGCGAGAGAGAACGGATATGCGGTACTCCTGTTCTACCATATCCCCATATCCACTGGCGACCCCACGTATTATTCCACACGCGCGCTTCAGATAGGAGATAAAAATACCTCCACACAGAACTTCTATACCAACTGCATCGGAAGCTTTTCTACAGGAGCGGATAAGGCGATATATGACCTTATCGTAAATAACGGAGATATTATCAAGGGAGCGTTCAGCGGACATCATCACAATGATTTCTATACGGAGATCAAGGCTACCACTCCTGCGGGAGAAGAGGTAAAGATACCGCAGTACGTTGTTAACGGTGTTCCTTACGGAAACGGAAATGTCATGAAGATAACGGTGAAATAAAATGAGAAGATATGTAAAAATAATTTTACTCATACTCAGCCTATGCTTTTTGTTCTCAGGATGTGACGAGGGATCTCCCATCGATACGTCCTCTGTAAGCGACAGTATATCCGAGACCTTGGAACAGACCGGGGGTAAGGAGACAGATAAGCAGACGGATACGGAAGCTCCTTGGAAAACGGTAAAGGTAAACGGCGTTTCCGTAAGAGAGATCACCATAGATATCGCGGGTGACGGCGAGGCGATAGAGGTAGTGCAGATATCGGATGTGCATTTCAATGCCATAAACGACCGAGACAGAGAAGAGAACAATGAGCTTGTAATGAACTCGTATAATGACAAGACCCTTTGGCTCAAGGACGGAGCATCCGCTACTAACCTGCAGAGATGCCTCGCGTATGCTAAGGATGCCGATCAGATAGTTCTCACAGGAGATAATATATCATATCTGTCATACGGAAACCTTGAGCTTATGAAAAAGTATGTTTTCGATCCCTATCCCGATGTTCTGGCGTGTATAGGAAACCACGATCCCCTCAGATGCTGGAACGCCAAGGTGGACGAAAGCGCAACGCTTGAGGAGCGCTTGCAGATATTACAGGACAACTGGATACACGATATCTATTATACCTCGAAGGTGATAGATGAGAGAGTGATGGTCATTCAGCTTGAGAACGCGTCAAGATTTGATTACGGACTTGCGTTTTGGGAGAGTCAGGTAGAGCCCTTCAGCAACGATCTGGCGCTGGCAAGAGAGAAGGGATACGCTGTTCTTCTGTACTACCATGTACCTCTCAATACGGGTGACGCGAGATATTACGCAACCCGTCCTCTCAGCTCGGGCGGAAGCGTTATGAATTACTATAGCACCAATTCTTTTGTAGGCAGCTTCTCCACAGGGGTTGATAAGGAGATATACGATCTGATCATCAATAACGGAGATATCATAAAGGGAGCGTTCTGCGGTCATATTCACGCTGATTACTACACCGAGATAAAGGCAACGGGAGCTGACGGAAGTACGGTATACATTCCTCAGTACATAATCAACGCTATGCCTTATGACAGCGGACATGTAATGAAGGTAACACTTAAATAAGGTAATTTAATTATGACAAACGAATGGAGATATACACAGACCGACCCTTCACGGGTAGTGGTCAGAGAAATTGAGATAGATAGCGGCAGAGGCGGAGATGAGGTTGTTATAGTACACATGACAGACCCTCATTTCAACGCCCATACCGAAAACGATCTGAAAAATCCCATACTGGCAAGTACTATAGAGCATAGAAAATGGCAGGCAGGCGGCGCATCCGTGCCCAATCTTGAGAGATGCTTGGAGTACGCAAAAGGTGTAAACGCCGATCAGGTAGTCATAACAGGAGATGTGCTTGACTTTCTGTCGGAGGGATGTATCAACCTTATGAATGAACATCTCTGGGCAAAGTATCCCGATACAATAGTGAGTCTTGGTAACCATGAGCTTGCGTATAAGGTGCAAGGAAAGCTGCCTGATGACGCGCCCATAGAGCCCAAGTATGAGCTTTTGCAGAAGAATTGGAATCACGATATAAGATATTCTGCCAAGGTTCTCGGTGATAAGGTGATGATAATTCAGATGGACAACGCATCGGCGTGGGACTTTGGCAACAGAGGCTTCTTTGATATACAGGTCGAGCCGCTGAAACGTGATCTTACTTTGGCAAGAGAGAAGGGATACACTGTGCTTCTTTTCTATCATACTCCCATGTCCACAGAGGACAGGAGCAAGGATCCTGTCAAGTCCTCCATGGTCGGAGACAAGAATATGCACACCGTAAACTTCGCGCATATAGGTATAGCATCATATATCGAGGGCGCTACGGGAGAGATATACCGCATGATAACCTCCAATGCCGATATAATCAAGGGGTGCTTCTGCGGTCACTTCCACTCGGATTTCTATACCGAGCTTAAAGCGACCAATGCGGATGGAACGGATGCCGTTATCCCTCAGTATGTTCTGATGGGTACGCCTTACGGCAAGGGTCATGTGCTTAAAATAACCGTAAAGTGAGATTTTGTACCGATCACTGTTGACTTTTGGTCTGAAAATGCTATCATATTGTTATATACTAGACTATCTTAAGGAGTAATATTATGAACAGTGTGACACTTTCCAGAAAGCTGACACCAAAGGCACATTATGATATCATAGTTTGCGGCGGAGGCGTTGCAGGCTGCGCCGCGGCAGTTACGGGCGCGGCGCGGGGAAAAAGCGTTTTGCTTATAGAAAAATCCAATATTCTTGGGGGGCTTGCCACCCTTGGACTTATCAATCTTTTTGTACCTATGTGTAATGGGCGCGGAAAGCAGATAATATTCGGGCTTGCGGAGAAATGGCTTCGCGACAGCGCAAAATACGGCTATGATACTATTGCTTCCGAGTGGAAGGACGGGGAGCCGACGCAATATACCGAGGTAAGATATATGCAGAGATATTCCCCATATATCTTCGCCCTTCAGCTCACAGAGGAGATAAAGGCAAGCGGAGCGGATCTGCTGTTTGACTGTATAGCCTGCGAGCCTGTGATGGTCGGCAAGGTTTGTCAAGGCGTCGTTACTTACAGTAAATCGGGAACGGAATATTATAGCTGTGGGATGCTTATAGACGTGACGGGGGATTGTGATGTCCTTCGTCAGGGTGGAGTCCCCTGTGTTTCCGGCAAGAATTTTTATACTTATATCGGAAAGCTTATAACCCTTGACAGCTGTGCCAAGGCTGTGGAAAGCGGAAAGATTGAAAAGGCGTTCAAGGGAATATGCGGAGGTACTGTAAATCTTTACGGTGACGGACAGCCCGATGATATTCCTCAGTGGTCGGGTCTCACCGTTGAGGAGGTCAGCGATTATCTGGTGAGAAATCAGATGCAGATGCTGAAAAATCTTCAGAAGACCGACAGAAACAGCAGAGAGGTGGCTATGCTTCCTCTTATGCCTCAGTTCAGGACTACATGTCATATTGACGGAGATTATACATTGACAGTAAATGACGCGTATAAGCATTTTGACGATTCTGTGTGCGCCATAAATGATTTTGACCACAGGGATCATCTGTTTGAAGTGCCTCTTCGTACACTGTGCCGTCACGATTATCCGAATATGCTGACGGCGGGCAGAAGCGCGTCGGGCGACGGATACGGTTGGGATCTTTTACGGGTCATCCCCCCTGCCATACTCACAGGGCAGGCGGCGGCGGAGGCGGCATGCCTTGCCATCGAAACAAGAGTGGGGGTTGCGGATGTGGACATAAAGACCTTGCAGTCCCTTCTTGAGGGGGATAACATAATGGTACATTTCCCCGATAGCTATGTTCCCGCGGATAAGACCGTGACTATCCACGGAGTATGCCAAAACGGTCACTTTTGAGTGACGAAAAATACAATTAAATACTGAATCAAACAGAAAACTCACAAGCCATACCGATATTTGGCGGCTTGTGAGTTTTTTATTTTTTAGTTGAAAAATATTATTTGTCCGTACCGAATTTATCCGCTTCAAAGCAGTAGATATTGCCGTAGCTCCAGTTGTAGTCGCTTGCGTTATGTCTGTCAAAGGTCAGCCAGAAATACCTTGTTCTGCTGCCGAGCTTTATGGGCATAAGCGTACCCCATCCGCGGAAACCGCCGTCGGGATAATCGAATCTTGCGTTTTGCATGCCATCATCGCTGTAGATGCGGTAATCCGATGTTACATTGAAATCATTACCGCAAATAAAATAACGCTTGCCGTCTATCCTTACAAAAGAACCGCCTGTTTCTGCCCCTTCGTATCCTTTTCCTATGTATTTGTATCCTGAAAAAGGGTCGTTTGAGCTGAAGAACATATATCCGTATTTTCTTGTTATTGGGTTTTTGCGACATATTGCCATAAACCACTTTTTTATGTCAGGATGATAGAAAAAGTCGGGATCTTCATCACCTTCAAAGCCAATGAAATCGGTAATATCATTGTCGGGTGTAGCTTTGTCCATAAGCTTGATATCTATCACGTTTACTCCAAAACGTGGGTCGCCCTCAAATTCCGAATGACCAAGAACATGGTCATGATTGAAGGAGCATACCCAGAGATACCACTTTTTGCACTCTCTGTTGTAAAGAATGGATGCCGCTACGTCACCACACCATTTTCCGTCGCCGCTGTCATAAAACAGAGCGCCTGTCAGCTCAAAATCAGATGTGCCGGGAACCCAGGACAGTATTCCCTGAAACATTTCCACCTCAATGCGGAGGGTGACGCTCAGATATATCCGCCCGCCCTCAACGATGATATCGCCGTTTTCGTAACGAAGCGGGCGCATGTCCGCAGTGGAAAGTCCGTTGTCAATAAAGGAGGACACCTCACGGATAACAGCGCCTTCCGCGGCGTAGAGCGCAAATTCTCCGTCCGAAAATACCTCATAGCTGTTGGAGTTTCCGAATGAAGGCGCGGAAAAGCTGTGAATCAACTGAGGTTTTCTGTTGACCTTCAGATAGACATCAAAAGCCCCGGGGCGGCAGCTTACGGTAATATCCGTTGTTTCTCCTGCTGTCTTCGGGAGCGAGATCTTTTGTGTAGTGTCATCGCACGTGAAGCAAAGGCTTCCGTGCTTTACCGTGATCTTTGCCGAGGTGAGGGGCAGTCTGAACACAAAGCCAAACTCACCGCCCGTGGCATTCGCCGTTATATTGTAGGATGCAAAGGGGAAAAAGCGGCATACGAACCGTGTGACATTTCCTCGGGTAACGGAATACAAATTGTTTTCTACTGTCTCGGAAAGCTCTCTGCTTTTGTCTGTTATGGGATAAAGATCGCCTCGGGTATCGGTGACAAAATCCTTTGTGAATGTCATCGCTCCAAGGGGGATCTTTTTATTTTTAAACATGGTCATGGAGAATAATCGTTTAAAGGTAACATCTGAAAAATTCATGTTTTTTTCCTTTTTTTTATAAATTTTTTATGAATAATAATGGCAATATTATAGCATAAGCAAAATAAAAAGTCAATTATTTTCCAAGAAAAACATATTGATTTTAACAAATTAATGTGCTATAATGAACAAAAGGCTATTAAAAAATCAAGGAGGAGAAATGAAAAATTACGCTGAATTCGGCAATGATCTGTATGTTGATTACGACAACGCGCGGCCCTATGGAGTCCCCGATATGACCATGGCGCATATGCATCCGGGTTATGAGCTTTTGCTTGTCCTTGATCCCCTTCCGTACAGCACGGTAATAGATGGAAAGATATTCCGTGGCAAAGGACCGATGGCAATGTTTATCGCTCCATATTGTATGCACTTTACTTATTATACCGACTATCAGATCAAAAACAAAAAGTTTATCGCCTTTTATATAGGTGAGGATTATATGAAAATGTTTGACGATGATATCGTACCGGTCAAGACCATACTCGGCAATACCAAAGCGAGGATATTCAATATCAGCGGACACGAGGAGCAGCTGAGGCGCATAACCGAGCCTATCATAACCGAGCACATGGGTCGTGTCAAGGTAGCGGGCAAGCGATATAAGGACACGTCCGTAAAGCAAAAGCTGTTGTTTGGAGTTGTTGTTAACATGATAAAGGAGCTTCGCGAGGACGAGTTGACACAGAATATAGCGGACGGTAAGACGTATGTTGCCGACGTGATTATGTACATAGTGCATAATCTTGACAAAAAGCTGAATATATCCGATCTTGCCGAGCAGTTCTTTGTCAGCAAGGATAAGCTTAACCGTGATTTCAAGAGATACGCTCAGATGAGCATAAAGGATTTTATAACGGAATCACGAATGAATCTCGCCAAGTCCAAATTGCAGGAAGGCAAGTACAGTATACGGGAAATAGCGTATATGTGCGGATTTGATAACGACATCTATTTTTACTCATTTTTCAAGCAACACGCGGGAATAACGCCGCGTGATTTTGCTAAAAGTACCCATCAGTAGCAAATTGCATAAAAAACATCCCCCCATCTGTGTAAAATGTTAGTCTTTACACTTTTGGGGGGATTTAATTAAGTCAAAATCTTAGTTTTTAGTATGAAAATTGCACTATAAACGAATTTTGCGAATACGGATATTGTGCTATAATAGTGTTGGGTGAAAAGCGCAAAAAATAAATCTCGAAAAAATTCACCACAGATAAGAAGGAGGATTTTATGAAAAAAGTAATCGCTTTAATTCTCGCGTTGCTTATGTGCGCGTGCAGTCTTGTTGCTTGCTCGTCTGACGACGATAAAAAGAGCAACAACGGCACTGTGGACACAGGCGTGGAGGGAGACGACGGAAAACTTTATGACTCAAACGGCTATCTCATGGATGAGGTAGGCACAAAGGACTTTGGTCAGCGAGAGATACACATTCTCGGTTGGTCAAATGTTGCGGTACACCTTCCCGAGTATGATGTTGAGGACATTACGGGAGAAAAGGTAAATGACGCGGCATACAAGAGAAATCAGTCAACGGAGGAAAGACTTGGCGTTAAGCTTGAGTATGAGACTCTTGACGGTTGGTCAGGAGGCGGCGGTGGACAGGAACAGATAGACAGAGTCCGCAACACTGTCGGCGCAGGCTCAAAGGACTATGACCTTATTTCCGTATACAGCACCAACGCTTGTACGTTTATGCTAAATGGTTGGCTTGCGGATCTGAGCGCAATGCCAAATCTTGACCTGAGCGCTCCCTGGTGGAACGAGACCATCATGGAGAAGTGCTCCATTTACGGTCACACATATTTTGCCACGGGCGATATCGCTCCCAGCGTTATCCGCGCGACATACGCGGTGTTTTTCAACAAGGCAATGGCTGAGGAGTATCATAAGGGTGACATTTACGCTCTTTATGATGAGGGCAAGTGGACTTTGGAGACTCTGATGCAGCTTTGCGCGGACGTCGGAAGTGACGAGGACGGTTGGGGTACGCAGAACCTCGGAGATAAGTTCGGCTTTGCCGCTCTTCAGGTAAGCTGTGACGCGCTGTTCCACGGCTCGGGACTTATCACTGTTGAAAGTGCTCCCGACGGATCTCTGTCCGTGTCCGACAACTTTGGATCTGAAAAGACACAGACACTTCTTGAAAGACTCGTAACCTTCAAGAATACCGATGATACTCTGTTTGACGGTGACTCCAAGGATCTTACTAACGATTCCTGGGTAGCCGGCAATACACTCTTCTTCCTTTCCGAGTATGCTCAGGTTCCCGTATGGGTACAGAACGGCGGTCCCGGATTTGGTGTACTCCCCATGCCTAAGTATGATGAAAGCCAGCAGGAGTATTACACTACCGTTGGATTCTATCACTCTCAGTGGGCTGTTCCCCGTGTCCTTCAGGGTGATGAGTGCGTAGGCGCGGTGCTTGAGGTGCTTGCGTCCGAGTCCTACAGAAAGGTAACTCCCGCATACTTTGAGAACCTGTTCCAGCTAAGATATGCCGACGGATCGAGAGAATCCGAGATGTTCGCGTCTATCAAGGACAGCGTTGTATTTGACCCCGGCCGTGCGTTCAGCCCCGCTTTCGGCGCTCTCACGTCCATGACCTTCCGTAACTGTCTGTACGCGTCCGATACAGGTTGGATGTCCGCGTACAAGGGAATGGAATCCACTCTTGAGTCGGGAGCAAAGAAGATAAACGACTTCATGGCTACATTTGAAAATGAGAATGAGTCGGAGTAAAATAATGAAAAAAATCCTGATATGCCTTTTGTGCCTTACCATGCTCCTTGCGGGTTGTAACGGCACTGGGGGCGACGAAACCGAGCCGTCCACCGACGCGGTGACACAAACACCGACGGGTATTGAGGACGGAAGGCTCTATATCGCGGACGGCGGAGAGGCGCTGTTCAAGCTGTGCTATACCGATCTTGTCAATGCCGACGCGGCGGAGCATTTTCAGAAGATATTCAAGACCAAGACGGGAATACAGATGGATATCGTCAAGAATATTGACGATCTGAATGGCAGCAAGGCGATCTTTGTGGGTGTCATCAAAAATGATGAGAACTCCTTCCGTATCGCGGGAGAGAATATCTCCTATGACGGTTACGGAAGTGTGTATGAGGATGGCAATATTTATCTGTGCGGATTTAATTCCGCTACCATCTATAAGGCGGCGCAGTCTCTCGTGTCCCAGATAACCAATAAGCATATCGACAAGAATGCCGAGGGCGGAACTAAGGTGTTTATTGAATCGGAGATGCTGTTCGTTTCAAATCCCGACTATCAGATAGAGGACGCAAAGCTTCTTGGCAAGGGACTTTTTGAGTATGCGTTGACCATTACGGCGGAGGACAAATACCTTGATGAGGTCGCGGTCATAGCGCAGGACGCCATCGGCTCGGCTACGGGCGCTTATCTGCCCATCGTCACAGACGGGGACGGATATGATTGCCGGATAAATATCGTTGAGGATACGGCGATGGATATTACCGCTTATTCCATGAAGAGCAACGGCACACATCTTGAGGTCAGGGTTGGCGGAAAGATCGCGCTCATCGCGGCTTTCAACGACATACAGCTCCTGTCCGTCACCGATACATCCGCGGGTATCTCAGTGGAGCGTAACGCCAAGGACACCTTCCTTGCGGACAACTGCGCCGCGAGAGAGGCGGGAACGACTCTCAGAGTTATGTCCGCCAATGTGCTTGGCTCGGGACAGGAGAAAGAGGACTTCCAGTGCAGAACGGCTGTCCGCTCGGAGATCATGGCAGAGTATATCCTCGCTTTTGAGCCCGATTCGGTAGGACTACAGGAATACTACGGAGAACATAGCCGTCATCTTGCGGTGGATATTTCCTCCAAGTACAGTATGGTGAACTTTGGTTCTTACGGCGCGCCCATGGTAGGCACCATATATCTCAAGGATAAGTATACGCTTGTGGAGAGTAAGATAGTTGTTATCACCCTGGAAAGCAGTTCGGTTCCCAACTACCTTACCTGGGTCGCCCTCAAGGACAAGACTACCGGAGAGATATACATACACGGTAATCTGCATCTTGACTACAGAGCGGATAACTACAGACTTGAGCAAGCCCCTGTGGTAAATGCCGAGCTTAAGAGAGTGAAGGAGAAATACCCCGACGCAGTTATCGCCGTAACCGGTGACTATAACTGCAAGCAGGGAAGCTCCGTGCTCACAACTATAAAAGACGGTCTTCCCATTGAGGACGCTGTGCTCAGCGCTCCCACGGGCAAGGCGGACAACACGCTGGCAAGCTTTCATACCCTTTGCGAGAAGGGCTCGATAAATGTCGGCTGGGCGGCGGCGCTTGATCATGTGTTTGTAAGCACGGATACAGCGAGCGTACTGCGCCACAAGATAATCCACGATTCTTTGATATATCACGCAAGCGACCACTATCCCGTCGTAGTTGACATAGCAAAGAAATGAGGTCACGGAACGTGAAAAAATTTATGGCACTGACATTTGTTTTGTGCATTGTAATTGGGTTGTTGGCGGCATGCGGAGGGGACGAGACCTCCGCGTCTGCCGACACGGATGCGCAAGCGGATGTGAGCATAACGGTTTCGACGGAGTCGGAAAGCTCCTCTGAGGATCGGAACGAGTCGGTAAGCGACGGTGAGACAGTCGCGGATACCGACAGTGAGACCGAGGGGGAAAAACAACCGGAGCAGACCTTTGGTGGTCTGCAGGATCTAAAACCACTATATTAATCAGGAGGACTTTATGAAGAAATTTTTAGCGATACTTCTCACGTTTTGTATGTGCGCTGCAGTACTCGTCGCTTGCAACGAAGACACAAACTTGCCTGACCAAACAGATGCTCAGACAGAAAAGCAGACAGATGCTCCCGGCACTGATGCTCCAAACACAGACGCGCCCGGAACAGACGCCCCCGGCACTGATGCCCCCGGAACTGAAGCGCCCGACACCGATGCACCCGGCACGGGTGAGGACGATAAGCCCACACAGACGCTTATTGAGATCGGTTCTGTAGAGGCTTGGAACGAGCTTGCGGCGGCAGGCGACCCCGACGGCAAGGACTTTGAGGGCAAGACAGTAAAGCTTACCTCTAACCTCAACTTTGCGTCCACATCCGCCATCACACTTTTTGATACCTTTAAGGGTACATTTGACGGCTCGGGCTTTACGATAGGCGGAACAAGCGTTGTTAAGCTGAACAAGAAGAACGGCGCAACCATTGCGGGAAGCGCTCTCATTGCGGAGGAGCTTATAGGCGCAACTGTTAAGAATGTAAGCATCACAGGCTTTACCATCATTCCTCCCGCAGACATGAACACAGAGAATTGCGGCGTTGTTGCACAGAAGGTTACGGGTACAACTGCTTCTACGATTGAAGGCGTTACCGTAAGAAACGTAAAGGTAGATACCGAGTTTATGATGTCCAACAAGGCTGACGTAGGCGCTATCGTTGGATTGGTATCTCTGTCTTCCGTCAATGTTAAGAACTGTAAGATCACAGATTTCACAGTTGTTACATCCGGCGGTAAGATGAATGTCCACGGTGTTGCGGGTGTGGTCGGTTTCCTTTCCGCAACGGGAATGAGTACATTTGAGAATATTGAGGCAAAGCTTGATCTTGCAGGCAGAAATGGTGCTGTAGGCGGTGTTATAGGTTGGATGAACGCATCCGATAACCAGAGCGGCTTCAAGATAAACAAGGTTACCGTTACAGGTATCGTAAGCGCTCCCGGTAACTCCGGCGGATCTGCTGCTGTCGGCGGTATTCTCGGACAGCTCAGAGACACATCCGCGGCAGGTCCTTGCGAGGTCAAGAACACAGTTGTTGACGCTAAGGTATTCTGTACGGCAAACAGCGGACACGCAGGCGGAATCGCGGGTAAATTCGGTAAGGATAACGGACAGACGGGCGGTACGCTTACAATAGAGAACTGCTATGTTGCGGGAGAGGTATCCTGCGTTAAGGGTGGCTCCAACAAGAACAGAACAAGCGCACTTCTCGGCGAGTTCGGTTGCGCGGATGGTGCTCTTACAGTTAAGAATGTTATCATCGCGGTGGCTCTTGAGCAGACCTCTGTTGATTCTGATGCTACCATCGTTCCCGATGTTACCGTTACAAACACAAGCTGGAGCAACAATCAGCTGGTAGTCAGACATATGAACGGTAAGGTTAAGAATGAGGCAGGCGAGTCCGTTGCCATCGTTCCCACACTTTCCAACATCTGGATCACTATTACCAAGTCCACAAGAGACGCGACCGGCGCGGCTATCAAGGATGACACTACAGGTGCCCTTGTTCCTACCGATATCACACATACCGAGGCGTTCACAGTGATCGCGAAGGCTGACATTGCCTCCAAGATCACATATGACGCAAACGGCTTTATCGAGTCTATCGCGGCTCCCACAGCGGCATAAGGTACAATAAGACATTATATTGCCTGCATTTCCTTCACCGGGAAATGCAGGCAAAAGAAATCAAAGAGACGCGGAGCGAATCTTCGATCTCTTTTAAAAATATTGATGATCACACGAATAAATGAAAGGCAGTAATGCAAGATGAAAAAAATATTTTGTAAAAAAGCTGTTTCCGCATTCCTTGCCGCGGTAATGGTAATTGCCATGATTCCCATGGGAATGATAAGCGTTTTTGCTGAGGGATATTCAACAAGCGGAAACACCGTTACCATCACATCGGCGGCAGGCTGGAATGAGGTAGCGGCAAACGCCTCTACATATGCGGCATATGATATAATTCTCGGCAATAACATTGATTTCAGCGAGACAGATACCGACAGCTCTCTGTTCGGAGCGACCACATTCAGCGGAACATTTGACGGTAAGGGATATACCATAAGTAACTTCAATGGCGCGGTTGCGGGTATGATCGCAAATTGCGCAAGCGGAGAGGTTTCTGTTTCTGATGTTATTATTAAGGATTCGACTATTTCAAGTTCTGTAGCGGATAGCTGTACTAAAGCCAGAATTACATCCGGAACATTATTTGCAGAAGTTTCCGGTAATAATAAGATATACTTCTCAAACATAGTTGTTAATAATGGAACTGTGGAAAATCACGCCGGAACTATGGGTGGTTTAATAGGTACGATGAACTGCACCGCGGGAATTAATGTTGATAATTGTACCTTTACCGGACTTATGTTTAACAATGGTGAGAGTGACGGTTCTTATATGATGGGCGGTATCGTTGGAGAAAGCCGTTATACATATACCGGATATACCAGTACCTCTGTTATAAGAAACTGCTATGTTAATGCGGTTATGTCCAACAGAAACAAAAATGGTCGTGCGGCAGGAATAGCTGGTCTTTGGGGGAAAGACAACAATTCAAGCGAAGGTGCTTCTCTTATTGTTGAAAACTGTTATCTGACAGGCTCATATACAGTATATAAGGGTGGAACAAGGAATACATCAGCCGGCATTGTCAGCGAATGTCAGCCTAAAAACGCAAGTGTTACATTCAAAAATGTTATTGCTGATGCGATGCTTGATCAGGTCGTTGTCGGAACAAACAAAGATACAGGTACATGGGGTATCTACGATCTGAGTAATGCAGATAATACATTGCTTAAGAATACAAGTGGATATTTGGTAAGTAAGTCTAATGTCAATACTGAATTTACGGTGGAAAACTGTTATTCCAGTGTGGTTACAGAGGTTGTGGCTGTCAATAATCATACAGTAACAGCCACCACAGGCGTAACCGGCACATCTGCCGACAAGCTTGTTGCTACCGACGAAAAGGGCTTTATTACAGGTGTTTGCGGAAATCTTGCCGCGCCGAGCAAGGTTCAGGCGGCAAATGCTGTAGCCGGTTCTTATGTTATCCGTTTTGTTGCTCCTGTTCTTAAGGACGTTGAAAATGTTGCTATCACCGTTGTTGTAAAGGATGCGTCGGGTAATCAGGTAACCTCCTTTACAAAGGATGAGTGCACAAAGTATGACAAGCTCACCGGACATTCGAGTGTCGCGGGCTTTACCGAGTATCTTCCTTCCAACTACGGCGCGCAATATTTTGCCGCAGTGGCTATAGAGGGAGTACCCACGGGAGCGGCGTACACCTACGAGGTAACGGCTACCGTCAAGATCGACAGCGCTATTACCGTTACAAGCACAACATACGTTTGCAATTGTGACGCAAACGGCGCACTGGCAAATAACTGAGGAGGTACAGAAATGAAAGTATACAACAGACCCGAAATTGAAGTTCTTACCTTCGCAAGTGAGGATGTTATAACTGCCTCCGGCTTTGCGGATACATTTACATGGGCTATCAACACCGCAAGGCTGTCCATGGATGACGAGCTGTAATACAGTCCAAGGCTGCTTTGTAATAGGCTGCCGCAAAACCGCGGCAGCCTGAATTTGCGTTATTTAAAAATATTGTAAGATAATGAAAAACATAAAACTCAAAAAGACGATCAGTATAATTCTGGCTCTTGCCACGGTGTTTTTCGTGGGAGCTTTAAGTGCGTGTAAGGATGATAGTAATATGGAGGATACCGATACTGTGAACAATAATAATCAAAAACCGGAAAATACCGCCGATAACTCGGCGACGGGAAATGAGGGATTTGCCGATACCTTGAATTGGGATACCGCCAAACCCGTTTACAAGGTGCTGTCTGCCAATGTACTGGGCATCTGGAGCAGCAGCAAGCCCGAGGTGGTGGCAACGGCACAGTCCAAAATGGATACCATCGTTAATTACATAAATACCGTCAAGCCTGATTCCGTTGCGGTTCAGGAGTACGGTAACTACAACAAAAAATATCTCAATACAGATACGCTTGACGGCTACAAAATGTTTGAATCCTCAAACAACGGAAATATGATGCCCATGTTCTACCGCGATATCTACAGCATTGCCGACAGCGGCTGTATCAGCATACAGGTACGCGTAGGCTACAACCCTGTTTCCTTCAGCTGGATGGTTCTTGAGAATGCGGACGGAACGCTTGCGTACATTCATGGAAATCTGCATCTCGATTACGGCAAGGCGGGAACAGACGAGCATAAGCGGGTATATCAGTGCGAGCTTATAAACGCAGAGCTTGGTAAGATATTCGCAAGCAATGCGGAATATAAGACCATCCCCCTTATTCTCACGGGCGACTACAACACCAAGGTGAACGATCCCGACGCGGATGCCATATTCGGTACGCTTATCGGCGATTACAGTATAGAGAATGTTCTTGATGTTGCCGAGAGCGCCGAGAAGGGTCTTGCAACCTACCATTCCGCTCCCGGTAAGCTTCCCACGGGAGATCAGCCTATCGACCACGCGCTTGTCAACAGTCAGAGCACACGTGTTCTGACACATAATATTATCACCGATGACGACTGGGACGGTATGCTTGACGCAAGCGATCATTATCCCATACTCATAGAAATGACGGCAAAATAAGGAGACAGACAATGTTAGATTCTCATCTTATAGTAAAGACCTCTCCCAAGACCTTTGCCGGTAATACGATTCTGTGGAAGAACATACGTATAAGCGTCCTTTCTCCCTCGCTTTTCCGTTTGGAGAAGGATACGGATAAAAAATTTTGTGATGAAGCGACACGGACCGTGTGGTTTCGTAACATGCCTTCTATGGAGTATTCCGTGGAGTTCGGCACATCCGATGTGACTGTTGTCACTGCCGTCGCAACCTTGGTGGTAAAGGAAGAGGTAATGAATTCCTATGTTCTTATGGACGGAAAAAAAGTGGTTATCGGAAAGGTGAAAAATCTTCCCGGTGCTTACCGCAGTCTTGACCGATGTGACGGTGATCTGTATATAGGTAAGGATGGCACAAACAAGCGTATACGTCTTGATGACGGCATCGTGTCCGCGGAGGGAGTGGGAATTTATGACGACACGGCGTCGCTCATCCTCGGTCAGGACGGAACGCTGAGAGAAAGAGACGATGATGACGCGGACATCTATATATTCGCTCACGGCAAGGATTTCCGTGGAGCGCTCCGCAACCTGTTCATGATAAGCGGTAAAGTACCTATGATACCTCGCTACGCGCTGGGTAACTGGTGGAGCCGCTATCATGCGTATACTGACAAGGAATATCTGCTCCTGCTTGACAAGTTTGCCCGCAAAGATATCCCTCTTACCGTTGCCACCGTTGACATGGACTGGCACTGGTCAAAGACGCTTGACGAGAAAAAGAGGATATCGGAGCTGGGTAAGAATGATGACTATCACGGAGGAAATAACGGTTGGACTGGCTATAGCTGGAACACCGATCTTTTTCCCGATTACAGGGATTTTCTAAAAAAAATACAGGAGAGAGATCTGAAGATAACACTCAATCTCCATCCCGCCGACGGTATCAGATACTTTGAGGACATGTATGAGGATATGGCAAAGGCGATGGGCGTTGACCCCGAGAGCGAAGCCCTTATCCCCTTTGACTTTACCTCCGATGATTTTATAAACGCCTATTTCAGTATACTGCACAGACCCTATGAGAGAGACGGCGTGGAATTCTGGTGGATAGATTGGCAGCAGGGAGAGCAGACCTCACTCCCGGGACTTGACCCGCTTTGGGCGCTCAACCACTACCACACACTGGACAATGCCGCGCATCACGCGCCGCTGATACTGTCAAGATACTGCGGTATCGGCTCGCACCGCTATCCTCTTGGATTTTCGGGGGACACCATTATATCGTGGAGATCTCTTGACTTTATTCCGTATTTTACCGCCATGGGAACAAACGCGGGATACACCTGGTGGAGTCACGACATCGGCGGACACATGAATGGCTGTAAGGACGACGAGCTTTACATGCGATATATTCAGTTTGGCGTGTTCAGTCCCATAAACAGACTGCATTGTGCCGACTCCAGAATGACTACAAAAGAGCCCGACGTATATATGAACGGCACGGGACTTATCGCCGAGGAATTCATGCGCTTGCGCCACAGGATGATACCGTTCCTCTATTCCGCTTCCTATGATACGCACACAAGCGGTCAGGCGCTTGTTGAGCCTATGTATTACGGTTATCCCGAATGTGATGACGCATATACATGCGACGGGCAGTATTTGTTTGGCGGTCGGATGATAGTCGCTCCCATAACAAAGGCGGGCGATAAAAAGGGAATGGCAACAAAGTCGGTCTGGCTGCCCTGCGGAAGATGGACAGACATTTTCACAGGTGACGAATACGAGGGAGGCAGATGGGTCGAGATGGTGCGTTGGAGAGACAGCATTCCCGTTCTTGTCGGAGAGGGAGGATTTTTCCTGCTTGACGGACGCACGCACTCAAACAGCGTTTCAAATCCCGACAGGCTGACTGTGATGGTATTCAACGGAAACGGACAATATACCTTGCATGAGGACAGAGAAGCAAGCTTTATGCATACGCACTTTGTATCCGCGGCAGAGGGCGGAAAGCAAACGCTTCGCGTATTTGCTGACGGAGATACTTCGGTCGTCCCCGTGCGGGAATACAGATTTGAATTCAGAAATATTCCTGACGGTGAGGTAAAAGTATTTGCGGGTGGAAAGGAGATCCCATTCCGGACAGAGACCGATGACCATTTGGCGGTGATCCTGCAGGGGGTAAGCTCGGTGGAGGAATATGTTATTGAGATCACTTATCACAAAGGAGAGTACAGTGCGAGAAATGCTGGATTTCTGTACTCACTGCGCCGTATCGAGGGTAATTATGGTCTCAAGGGACAGTGGTATCGCGCTCTTCGCCATGGCGATAATGAGGAATGCCGCAAATTTATAGAAAATGAAGTGACCCTTGGACGAACGGAAAAGAAGCGTTTGCTTGAGTCGCTTTGACACAAAACGCAAAAAAGCCGCCAAGGAATATCCGATGGCGGCTTGGTTTTTCTTTTGGTGGATGTCATTTGTCAAAATAACCGTATACCGATCTTATGGGGGTGCAATAACCGAATGAGGATGTGTATTTTGAAATGATCTTTTCAAGCTCGGTGCGTTGTCGGGTATTGATGACGCACACGAGCATTGCGCAATCCCTTTGCGAATACATTCCCTTGGCGGGCAATTGAGTGCATCCGTGTCCCAGCGCGCGCATTATGTCACTTGCCAGCATCTCGGGCTGGGTGGTTATTATCTCAAACTTCAATGCGGAGCTTGCGCCCTTCAGCAGATGGTCGCTGACCGTTCCGCTCACAAATGAGCAAAGCACGCTTATGACCACAGGCAGATACTCTCTGCCATAGACAAAGAATGACGTTATGGATACGCTGATGTTTATGGTGAACAGCACCCATACGGTATTGAAGGAGGGTCTGTAATGATTTATCAGCGCCGCGAGAATATCCGTACCTCCGGTTGAGCCACCCAGAGAAACAGTCAGCGTGTACGCAAGCCCCGTGAAAAGTCCCACTCCTATGGCGAGTATGATGGAGGTTTCGGGAGAAGCCGCGCGGTATTCAAGCCATGATAGGTCAAAATGAGCGATGAGCTTCTGAAACACAAGCGTCATAACCGAGAAAAAGCCCACATAACATAGATTTTTGACGGAATACCCTCGGTTGAGCACAAAAAAAGCTATTATCAACATGGGAACATTGACTATTAGAAATGTGTATCCCGTGCTTATGCCCAGCATGTGCTGTACCATGGTGGTAAGACCGTGTATTCCCGCGGGGGCAAAGTTGTTTGGATAGACAAAAGCAATGGAGAACAGCGCGTCTGCTGTCGCCATGAGGCTTATGATCACATAGGACAGCCAAGGGTACTTGTTTTGTATTTTCGTTATAAGCCTCATGACCCGCTCTCCGAGAGAAAACGCAGATAGTAATGCCAATCCTTGCGGCTGAGGTAATGGACGCCGTCTCTCATATGATACCCGATATATCCCGTATGATAGGCTTTGCCAAGCTTTGGTGTCGCATCGGAGGTAACCAAGCCCTCAAGCCCCGCCGACTCAAAACATGGGCTTGCCGCAACGCAGGACAGATATTCGTTTTCGGGGTGCGCCCATGTGTCCTCCACTGCGCTTGCCACATATACTCTGTGCGGTGCGTTTGCCGCTATAAGCCAGTGCTGGTCAAAGGGAAGGGAGTCCTCGCGGTCGGCGTATTTTTTAAAGTTTTCGCAAAACCAATATGGGAACCGTTCCACTATCTTTGCGACGGTCTCCCCGGTCTTTCCTCTTGACAGCGCCGCTCCGCCGCATCCCGAATCGTTGGAAAAGGCACAGAAGAATCTTTCATCAAGCGCTCCTGCAAGCAGAGCGGTCTTGCCAAGTCTTGAGTGACCTACCACGCTTATCCTTTCGCTGTCAAGTTCACGGAGGGACATGGCGTAATTCATTACAGCCATCGCCGCCCATGCCCACAGACCTATCTTGCCGCACTGATGTGAGTCGCGCTTTCCGTCCTTGTAGACGATGCCTGCCAGACCGTCGGTAAAATCAGCGTTGTCGGAGCTTATGTCCTCATAACAAAAGGTAAGTGTGGCGTAACCATTATCCACCAATTCCTCGGTGGGCTGATATCTGTCGGGAATAAGATCGCGGAAGTTTATATGTATAAAGCAGGGTATCTTGTCATCGCTCCTCGGACAAACAAAATACACGGGGAATGAGAACTCACCCCATTCCGCTTGGCAACAGAGTTTTATTCTTTTCAAGGGAGCTTTGCCCGCGCAAAAGGACTTATCTGTTTTTTCCGTCTCTGCCGTGACTGAAAAGGGAGCTGCGGGGAGAATACCGTATTCCTCCCGTAGCATAAGCTCAATCATCTCCTTTTTATCTTTGCGGAGCAGAGGAAGGTTTTTAAAAATATCCGACATGATGACACCTCGCAATAATTTTTTCTTCATTATTTATATTATAGCATGTAATTCGCTTTTTGGCAATGTTTTATTGTGGCAAGTTTAATGTCAAAAACTGATAAATCAGCTTGAATTAAAAAAGCATTACTCGGTGAAACCAAGGGAAACAAAGGAGAACAGAATGAAAAACTACGTGGAGCTGGGAGACGATCTTTATATAGAGGACGGAGACGCGTATCCTTATGGCATGCCGGATATGACCATGGCACATATGCACCCCGGATATGAGCTTTTAATGGTGCTTGATCCGATCTCCTACAGCACTGTAATAGACGGTAAGATATTCCGCGGAAAAGGACCTATGGCAATGCTCATCGCTCCGTACTGTATGCACTTTACATATTATACTGATTCAGAGCTGAGGGGGAAGAAGTTCATGGCGTTTTACGCCGGGGATGAGTATATAGATGGGCTTGGAGACGAGGCGGTCCCTCTCAGATCCATGCTTGGCAGCACCAACGCGAGGATCTTTGATATATCGGGGCATGAAGAACAGCTTGGGGGAATAATGGCGTATATTCTGGCGGAGCACGCAAAGAGAGACACGCTTGCCGACAGGTCTATCAAAAATGCCTCAATGACCCAAAAGCTGCTTTTTGCCGCCCTTCTCAATATGCTTGACGGGGCGGAAAACAAGGCGGCGGCTCAGAATGCCTCTGATGGGAAGGACTACATTGCTGACGTTATAATGTATATAGCCCATAATCTCAACAAAAAGATCAACACCCCGGACATTGCTGACAAGTTTTTTGTGAGCAGGGATAAGCTCAACAGAGACTTTAAAAAGCGCACCCATATGACAATAAAGGAATTTATGACACATGCAAGGATCAACCTTGCAAAGTCAAGGCTTCAGGAGGGGAAATACAGTATACAGGATATATCCATGATGTGCGGATTTGAAAGCGAAAGGTATTTTTATTCCTTTTTTAAACAGAATACGGGCATCACCCCACGCGAATTTTCCAGAAATACCCATCAATAGCAAAGTATATAAAAAGTAAGATGTCTATATGTCAAAAATGTTAAGATTTGGACTTTAGAGGCTTTTATTTAAGCGAATTTCGTACTTTTTGGGGCGTATATTGCCAAATAACCTCGTTTTGTAAATTAAAAAAATGTGTTACAATATAGGCGGTGAACACCATTATTTATAAAACTGGAGGAAATTATGAAAAAGTTTTTAGCATTACTTCTTGCGTTTTGTATGTGCACGGCGGTTCTTGTCGCCTGCAACGATGACACGGACGTACCGAGCGACTCACGGTCAGAAACGGACGAGCCACAGCAGACCGCTGAGCAGACAGAGAATGAGACCGATGGCGGCAAGCAGACGGAAGAGATTCCCGAGGACAGTGACGACACCGACGAACAGACAAATGCTCCGGCAGATACCGATAACGGCGGAGAGACTCCCGACAGTAATACTGTTTCCATAGGCTCTGTTGCCGACTGGGAAGCACTGGCAAACAGCGGTGATCCCGACGGTGCGGATTTTTCGGGAAAAACAGTAAAGCTCACGGCAAACATTGATTTCGGCACAGCTACGGCAACCACTCTTTTCAAGACCTTTAAGGGTACTTTCGACGGATGCGGCTTTACTGTGGTCGGCACAGCCGCCAATCGCATGAGCCTTGTCGCAAACGCCCTTGAAAACGCTACTGTCAGAAATGTGACGCTCAGCGGATTTAAGATAGCCTCTCCGGTGGTCGCTCCACAGTCAGGTGTTATTGCCATGACATCTGCGGGAGATGAGGGTCTTACCGTGGAGAACGTAAAGATCGTCAATTGTGTGATTGACGGAACAAATGTGACCTCAGGTGACCCGGGACTGGGAATGCTCGTGGGACAGGTGACCAACAGCCCCGTTACAGTCAGAAATGTGGAGGTGAGCGGAAGCATCACAACACAGGGCTCTGCCAACCTTGGCGGACTTTTCGGAGTGCTTACCGGCTCTTGCGAAAGTGTGTTTGAAAGCATTAAGGTTGATGTTGATCTTGAAGGCAAAAACATCTGGGCGGGTGGAGTTATCGGATATCTCCCCGGTACATCCAGATTGACAGTCAATAAGGCTGTGATCAAGGGTACATACAGCTCAACGGGTAACAGCGGAAGCTCCTGCGCTCTTGGTGGCGTTGTCGGAACCAAAAACAATACCGCGGTGGCAACCGGCGGTGCCAGCGAGATAAAGAACTGCTATATTGATGTCAAGGCTTATTCTACCGCAAGATATGGTCGTGCGGCGGGTATTGCGGGCGTATGGCATAAGTCGTCGGGCTCTGCTGACAGTATTACCGTGGAGAATTGTTACGTTGGCGGTGAGTTTTCCGTATACAGAAGCGAGAATATGCTTGGACAGGCAGGGGGGCTTTTCGGTGAGTACGGCTCGTGCTCATCTGCCATAACCCTCAAGAATGTTATTCTCAAGGCGGCGGTGGATCAGACCTACATGGGCTCGGATATCGTTGCGGATATCACAAAGCTGGGAACGGAAAAGTCGGGTATTATAGGCAATTCCTTCTCCACCAAGGTGGACGGAGCGGAGAGCCATACCGTAAGTGCGACGGGCTGTTATACCACCATCGTCAAGGCTGCTGACGGCACAGACCTTACATTGCCTCAGGGCTTTGCGGCAGTTGACGGCGGAGCGGTCTCAGGTATGATAAAATATGACACCAACGGATTTATCTCGGAGGTGACCGCGCCTGCGGCGAATTAAATTATTAAAAAAGAACGGCTTCAGTACGAAACCGTTCTTTTTTATGAATTGACGCAAGGTATCATATGATCAATATATCCTCGGAATATCCGCGAATACGATGAGAGGGGCGGTTGCCCAGGGGTGGAAGAGACTGCAATTCTTCTTCTGATCCTTGCCCCATGCCTCAAAGGTAGTCGTTCCGCCCTCGGAGAGCATGTTCAGCCAACAGCCCGCGTCCTTGGTAAGCTCCTCCGCCACGTCACGTTTGCCGTGGTTTATAAGTGCCGCAAGGGTGAAATAGGACATATAAACTCCCATGCTCGTCAGCCGCTTTTTGCGAATGAGCTCGACTATCCTGTCGCGTAGCGCCTCGTCCTCCGTGCCTATGTTAAAGAGCAGCGGAAGCACGTTTGAATGTATGGACGAATGAGTGTGGGCGGGGGTGTCGCAGAAAAGCCCGCTTTCGAGTGAATAAAATTTTTGTACGAAAGCATTTTTTGCTCTCTCCGTTTTTCCTGTAGCGGGCTTGCCGAGGAGTGTCAGATATTCGTCCATGGCGTCAAGATATCCGCACCAGAAGGCGTTTACTACGTTATGGACTCCCAGCCCCGTTTTGTGGGGGAGCGTGAGGTCATGATCATATCCGTCTCTGAGGTTTTTGGGCCAATCCACAAGATTCCACTTATCGGTAAGATCTTCGATAAGTCCGTCTTCATTCTCGTATTTTGCAATATATCTGTAAAGACCCATGACATAAGGCTCAACGGCACGCAAAAAATCGCGGTCGCCGTCCATTGAGTATGCCCATACTATCTGAGCGGGAAACTGAAGTGTGTAGTCGGCTATCTCCTGCATCCAGGAGGCGGTGGACACCGACATTAGCCCGGGACAGATAAAGGCGCTGTGGCAGAAATCCATGATTGCTTTCTTCATCATGTCAGTGTTGCCTGTGAGTATAGCCTGTGCCCTGCCAGAAACGGAAACATCACCGAGGTACTGTCCTTTTTCTCTTGTAGGGCAGTCCACCAGCACCTCTTGAGTGCCGTACTTTACGGTATCTGCGCACAAGCGGAGAATTTTTTGGATCTCGGGGTCGGGGGTGGTATATTTTGCCGTTTGCTTGAAGGGGTAGTGGCGGACACCAAAGGAGATATCCCACACCCTTGCGGTGTCGGGATAGGTGATCTCAACATAACGGAAGCCCTTATAGTCAAATTGGCTGAGGCTGTCCTCGCCTCCGGAAAGCTCCCATTTCTCCTCATACACGCAGTTACATCTCATGATATATCTGACCGAACCATCCTCGTTCAGCTCCTCGCCGAAGCGAAGGGTTACGGTATCGCCCCTTTGTCCCCGTGCCTTGGCGCAAAGATAGCCGACCGCCTCTCTGCCGAAGTCTATTCTCACTCCTCCGTCGATGTTTTGTGTGACGGCGGGACAGAGTGTTTCAAATTCCAACTGTTGGGTGGGCTGTTTTATGAGTGTATAGTCGGCGTTTTGGAAGACGGCGGCGGGACTCCATGCGCTGTCATCATAGTCGGGACGCTCAAAACCCACCTCGGGGGCTGTACTGTGATAGAATTCCGCGAAGGCGGTTGAATACGCGATAGTGCCGCACTGTGTATATCCCGTGTGGTCGGCGCACCGCCAGCTCTCGTCACTGACAAGGACTGTTTTTCCGTTAACATCAAGTGAGAGCCACAGCATTTGTCTCATATCTCCCGATACCCAAACACGGTTGATAAGACCCTGATAGTAGGTATGCACAGCAAAGGTGTTCACACCCTCGCGGAGAAATCCGGTGATATTTATTTCATTATAATAATAGGCGTTCGGATATGAAGGGGAAGGACCTTGTGTTACGAACATGCCGTTTATGTATAGCTTATAGCAGTCGTCCGCCGTGATTCTGAGCACGGCTTTTTTTATTTCGCCAAGGCTTATTTTCTTGCGGAAAAGTATGTGTCTGTTTACCTCCTCGGAGGGCTCTTGCGATTGCTTTGTTACTTGTATTTCCTTGCAAAACACCTGTCTCGGTGTGACCTGCGCGAAATCGGGATGACATATAAATTTTGGTGTCATTGTGTCTCCTTTCGGGTATATAGCGGTCATTTTACTTTCAAAACCAATTATAACACAATAAAATATTATTTTCAATAGCTTTGGGAAAAGAGGATAGAATATGCAGGAGCGTGTCCCAAAATATGCGGTTTTCCCTTTTTGTGCAGTGTTTTGTACAGAATAATCAAGATTTAGTATGGATATGTGTGTTGAGTAAAGGACTGAAATAGTGTACAATTACAAGCAGAAGATCATACAGAAGGAGATTTTTGATATGTGGATCGAAGGTATTGCGGACAGCGGTGTCAAGGTCAGGGATGTAACGGTACAAACAGACAAGGGCGGCGAGGATATTGAGATCATCCATCTCACCGACCTGCACCTGTCGTGGGCAAACGGCGCGGATCTTGAGGATACGCTTGTGGCGGATACATACAGGAGCAGGGCATGGAGCAGAGACGGTAAATTTCTGAGTAACGCCGAAAGGTGTCTTGATTTGGGAAGAAACGCTGACAGGATAGTTATTACGGGTGATATTTACGATTATCTCACAAGCGAGACGGCGGCGCAGGTGTGCAAACTCGTCTTTGGTGCTTACGGAAATATAGCGGCATGTCTTGGTAACCACGATATAGTGAAGGCGATGGGTGAGGAGCGTGTTTGGACGGAGCAGACCGTGTCCGAGCGGCTGGAGACCGTTAAAGAAAGCTGGATAAACGATATTTATTATTTTTCCGAGGTGCTTGGAGACAAGGTAATGCTCATACTGATGGACAACGGCTCAACGGGAAACTTTTGGGACAGTCAGGTGCCTTTATTCACGGCTGACCTTGAGGCGGCGAGAGCAGGCGGATATGCGGTGCTTTTGTTTTATCACATTCCCATATCCACAGGAAACGCTAAATACAAGAGGACTCTGACGCTGGACAAGGGGCAGATAGAGACCAAAAATTTCTACAATTCCTATGCGGATACCATATGGAGCGGCTCAGAGGGCGCGTCGGGCAAGATATATGATCTTATAGTGAGAAACGGAGATATCATAAAAGGCGCGTTCTGCGGGCATCTTCACAGCGATTTCTATACCGAAATAGACTCATCCGCGCCCGACGGTTTCCCTACCGTTATCCCCCAATATATTCTCAAATCAACAGCCTTTGAACATGGACACGCACTCAGAATAACAGTTAAATAACCTACTTTTCTTTCGCGAAAGAAAAGGTAGGCAAAAGAAAGCAAAGAGACAGCGTACAGTGGGAAAGTTATAATTGGATCATCCCTTAAAGTCATTGCGAAAAGAAAAAAGCATAAACAAGTTTATGCGGCAAAAGAAAGCAAAGAGGCTGCGTACAGTTGGTAAGTAAAATAAAAGAACAGATAATATTGTATCTGAAAACCATAATTTTGCAGTTATACCTCAACAGCATGCTTTAACATTGCGGCGCAACGGATATGCACATTTGACAATTATGTGCCGACTGATTTGTATAAAATATTATATCAAAAAATGATAACACAAACTTTGTGCAGAATAGTGCAGATTTAGTATTGATATGTGTGTTGAGTATGGTGTGGAAATAATGTATAATTACAATAGAAGTAGTATATGTAAATCACTCAGTATCTGTATAAAATGTCGGCGAAAATTTACTTTTTTGACAATGTGTTGATTTTGTCAAATATAATATTACGCCGAAAACAGAGGAAAATCAAAGAAAAGATCAAGAAAAAACGGTTTCTGACCGGAAAGCGGGGAGGTATCGGCAAAAAAATCAAAGCATACGCGCTATTCAATATATTTTCAAGCGGTTTTGGTATAGAATAGTGCAGAATTTTCCAAAAACCGTAAATAAAAAATTGGAGGATAAACTCAAATGAAAAAGAAAATTTTATCATTGGCGCTTGCGTGTCTCATGATAATGACAGCATTCGTCACATCACTTCCCGCATTTGCGGCAGATGCTCCGTTTACCGTTACGGGCAATGATGCGGGAGAGACTTCAGATTGTACCACATGGGCAGATGCGCTTGCGAAGGTGTATGAGTATGGCGGTGGAACGATCAACTTCAATTCGGATTATACAATGACCGGTAGTGATACCAATGCAGGTACAACCGCTATTGAAATAACGATAAACGGTAACGGATATACACTTACGGATAGTCAGGTAGATGTTTTTAGTTTTAAAAACGGTGGAGTCATTACTGTAAATAATCTGAATATTTTGTCATCGGGCAAGAGGATGGAGGTAGCAAACGGCGCAAAGCTTACGCTGAACGACTGTACGTGGGAGACCAGGGGTATCGGTCAAAGTGATACAGGCGGTTATATCAGAACAAGTACCGGCTCGAGCTTTGCTACAACTGTCACGCTGAATAGATGCACAGTTTGGGCTACGGGCGGCACAGTGCTGTTTGGTACGAACAGTGCGGGGGCAAGAGGAATTATCGTTAATATCAACGACAGCTCCATAAACGATCCTTTCCATGAGAAGTATAGCGAAGTGAGCTCTGCTGTAACAAATAGTGCGCTTTACAGTACATTTTCTGTGTACGGATTAGAGTTGGGAATGAAGGATATAAATATTCACAATTCTGTGATCTGCTCTAATAAGAGAGTATTCAGAAGCTTGTCAAATGCTAATATTAACATAACAGGAAGCTCTAAGCTGATACATACTGATAACTCGGTTGAATTTTTCAATGTTACGGGTACCGGCACAACTGACATAACTGTT
>JAFTQL010000038.1 GCA_017462795.1 Clostridia bacterium | reverse complement strand
TTTTGGGGGGGATTTTTCTTTTTTTGTTATTGTCTTTGTTATAGTTATTGTCTTTGTTTCTGTCTTTGTTATTGTTATTGTAGCGTGCTTTTGCGTAATTTTGCGAACGCAAACTCTCGCAAATGTTCGCAAAACGTAAATGTGAAATGAAAATGTGAAATGAAAATAAAATAATGCGAAACCAAAAGCGCTTATGATCCGCGATAACCGTGTATCATAAGCGCTTGGCTTTTTTATATTATGATGTTTTTCGTTTGTCAGGAGAATTTTATATCATAACGTATCTATCCGTCCCGGGGTCTCCGATTATGTCAGCGGGAGCTACCTTATAGCGTTTTGCTACCGACCACAGCGTATCGTCGGGTGTGGGATAGCAAACTATCAGCTCCGAGCCTCGGGGGGGTATCTCCTCTCCGAAGGACACGCCCGTCACCGTCCGCACTACCGTCTCTCCCATGCAGTCAACGCTCATCATAAGCTCGCTGTCTATCCGCAGGCTTCCGTCCTCTATCCTCGCTCTCACGTCGGTCGCCTCGGCGCGAGCGTCAAAGCTGACAGGCTCTCCGCTCTCGCTTCCCTGCACCTCAAGTCTTACGGGCAGTGTGACCTCCGAGCTGTTTATATCTCCGTCATTGCGCCATATCACCGCAAATCTGCCGTTTCCTCCAAAGGTATATCTGCCGTCGGTGTGAGTGCATTTGTCCATAACCACGCTTCCGTGGGCGTCAATTATCTCCGCGCCCTCGGGGACGGTGGTCTCGCTCAGCGGCACTCTCTCGCCAAGCGTCACGTTAGCGTTGGCGCAGACAAGCATGCGTCTCGGACTGACCGCCGCCGTCTCACACACGCACTCATTCTCCGTGGAATAGAGGTCTGAGGTGTACTCCGTCTCGTCATTACGGCATATAACCGCCTCAAGCATGATACCCATGTTGCACTCCACACCGTCCTCACCTACGCTGACCGCCATTTCCGACAGCGTGCCGTGTACTCTCGCCATGCTCTCCGACGTACATCCGTCCGCGTCTATCTCTCCCTCAAAGGGGATATCCGCCGTGATCCTGTTCATCTCTCCGCTGTCCTCCGTCGTCCACAGCATGCACAGCTCGGCTCTGCCACGACAGCGCACTCCTCCGCTTACGCACTCCTTCTCGGTAACGCACACCTTAGCGTCCGCGCAGACCACACGCATGTCGTCGGAGGCAAGAGGCGTTGAGTAAGTAAGAGGTATCAGCTCGGAGACAGCGCTTTCGCACTCAACGCTCATGCACCTCTCGGTTTTTCTGTACAGCGTGTCGGACTCTGTCTGCTCCGTCACGCCGTCTGACGTTGGAAGCTTACCGAGAATGCGGACATTGGGGCGCAGTCTGCTCCTTATGCTCAGCCTTCTCGGGGCGCTGACCCTTGTGCTGACACCCTCGGCGCACACATGGCAGAGCACGCGCATGTCCTCGGTGACGTCCATGCCCCGCTCAAGAGGCGCATTGAAGCTGTATTCCCCCGAAAGAGGCGCGGAATATATACCGCCGTCACCGCCCACGTAAATGAGCTGATAATCGACCGTCCCGCTGAACTCCACCGAATCCGCGCCCACATAGACCGCGGGCGGCAGAACGGTCTGACTGACATGCAGCACACGCCTTATCTCGCTCTGGTAGTCGGGCAGAGTATAGTCCCCCGCCGCCTCCACCCCAAAGGTACGCTCGTGCAGCCCCACCGTGAAATATCCGTTTTCCCTATCATTTATCATAACCCTTCTCCTTTTCGATTCATCGTTACGGTAAATTATATGCACAGATCAAATGCAAAATGCGGAATTAAGGAATCAGGAAATTAATAAATTGTCAATTTTCATTTCTCGTTTTGTGTTTTGCTTTGAATTTTTGAGTATACGCAGCCGCAGAAGCTCTGGCGATAGAGATCGTATTTTTTTGATAGCTCGCAGGAGCGGAGATAGCCGCCTTTTTTCTTGAAATCGGAGAAGAGGTATTTCACGCCTGTCTCCTCGGAGAGCCGCGCGCCGATGTCGTTGAGCCACGCGGCGTTCTTGTGAGGGCTGATGGACAGGGTGGTGGTGAAGTAGTCGTATCCTCCCGCCCTCGCCGCTTCTGAGGCTTTTCTGAGACGCATGGCGTAGCACCTGCGGCACCTCTCGCCTCCCTCGGGGAGATGCTCCAGTCCCTTTGCCATCTCGCGGAACAGCTCGGGGGTATAATCGCTGTTGACGACTGTCACCTCCCCACCAAGCCCCATGTCCGCCGTCAGCCTTCTCAGCTCCTCAAGGCGCATGTCGTATTCCGACCTTGGTGAGATGTTGGGGTTATAGAAAAACAGCGTTATCTCAAAATATTCGCTGAGGTACTCCAGCACGTAGCTTGAGCAGGGGGCGCAGCAGGCATGAAGCAAAAGACGGGGACGCTCCCCCGCCTTTTTTATCTGCTCTATGGTCTTGTCAAGTATTATCTGATAATTTACGTGATCTACGCCCATTCCGGTCACTCTGCCGCCCCGTTGCCTGCGAACTTCTTTGTGTAGCTTTCAATACACTCGGCGATAATGGCTCTCGCGTCCTCGGCGGAGAACAGCTCCTTGACAGCCGTCTGCTTGTTTTCAAGCTGCTTGTAGACGGTGAAAAAGTGCATTATTTCGTCAAAGACGTGGTGTGGCAGATCGTCGATGGTGCGGATGTGGTTATAGGTGGGGTCGGAAAAGGAAATAGCGATTATCTTATCGTCAAGCGCTCCGCTGTCTATCATTCGCATGACTCCGATGGGGTATACACGCACAAGTGTGAGGGGCTGTATGGGCTCATCACAGAGGACAAGAACGTCAAGCGGGTCGCCGTCGTCGGCATATGTACGGGGGATAAATCCGTAGTTGGCGGGATAGTGTGTAGAGGTGTATAGAATACGGTCAAGGCGCAGAAGTCCTGTGTGCTTGTCAAGCTCGTATTTGCAGTTGCTGTGCTTGGGGATCTCGATCACCGCGGTGAAATCTGATGGGGTAATCTCCTCGGGAGAAATGTCGTGCCAGATGTTCATGTGTGTTGTTCCTTTCTTGTGTGTTTTATTTATTATTTTACGTAATCAAACTCGAAGTCGTAGATGGAGACGGTATGTCCCTCGGTGCAGCCTTTGGATTCGAGCAGGTCGAACACTCCGCTGTTGCGCAGTACCTTCTGGAAGTAGTTCATTGACTCGTAGTCGTCAAAGTTGATCTGTCCCATGAGGTTATACAGCCATTCGCCCTCGACGATAAAGGTGTCGTTCTCGCGGCGGACTGTGGTCTCCTTTCCCTTCTCGGCATAGGCATCCTCGGGGGTGTATTCGCTCTCGTAGATGAGCATTGGGGGCAGCTCCGCAAGCCTTTCGGCGCACAGTGATACAAGCTCGTCAAGCCCCTCGCCCGTGGCGGCGCTGACGTATATCAGCTCGCAGTCAAGCTCCTTTACGTATGCCTCAAAGGCGGGGATATCAACGTGATCCCTGTCAAGGGCGTCGCACTTGTTTGCCACGATTATCTGGGGGCGGAGAGCAAGGGCGGGGCTGTATTTTTCAAGCTCGGTATTGATGAGCTTTATATCCTCCACAGGGTCTCTGCCCTCAAAGCAGGAGATATCCACCACGTGAAGAAGAAGCCTGCACCTGTCAACGTGCCTGAGGAATGCGTGACCCAGACCCAGTCCCTCGGACGCGCCCTCGATAAGCCCGGGGATATCCGCCGCCACAAAGCCGCTTTCCGCTCCCGTGGACACAACGCCGAGGTTGGGAGAGAGGGTGGTAAAGTGGTAGTCCGCTATCTTGGGCTTTGCCGCGCTTATGCAGGAGAGGATGGAGGATTTGCCCACGCTTGGGTAGCCGATAAGTCCCACATCAGCGAGCATTTTCAGCTCCAGGATGACCTCCTTTTCCTCCCCCTTTGTACCGTTCTTGGCGAACATGGGTATCTGACGGGTGGGGGTGGCAAAGTGTCTGTTACCCCAGCCGCCTCTGCCGCCCTTGCAGCAAACGTAGTCCGCGCCGCCGTTCTCGGTCATGTCGTGTATTATCTTGCCCGTTACCGCGTCCTTTATCAGCGTTCCCTCGGGGACGGAGATGATGAGGTCGTCGGCGGTAGCTCCGTGGAATTTCTCGCTCTTTCCGTTGCCGCCGTTTGCCGCAATGAATTTATGCTTATAGCGGAACGCCAGCAGGGTATTCGTGCCCTTGTCCACGCGGAAGACGATGTTACCGCCGTGACCGCCGTCGCCGCCCGACGGTCCTCCGTGGGACACATATTTCTCACGGTGAAAAGCGATAGCGCCGTTTCCGCCGTCTCCCGCTTTTATATATATTTTTACGTTGTCTACAAACATGTGTGTTTCCTTTCTTTTCGGGTATGTTTTTGGAGATGTTGGATAGGATCGGATATTGTGGGTGGATGAATGACGCTCATTCCCCTCATCTACACCCGTGTGGTTTATTCCTGCCACCCCTCAATTTTGCATTTTGCATTTTGCATTCCGCATTCCTAATTCCGCATTCCTAATTCCGCATTCCTAATTCCGCATTCCTCATTCCCAGTTCCTCAAGCATCTCTCTCCAGCCCTCAAGGCTGTGATACACGCCGTCAACGGTCATGCCGTTGATCACGGGGTCGGACATGCCTTCCTCGTACAGGGCAAATTTCTTGCCGATCCCCGCCGCCGCGGCGGCGGTGAGTCCGGGGTAGCCGTCCTCAAAGACCGCGCATTCGGACGGTGAGAGCCCCAGCCTTCCTGCCGCTATGCGGTATATGTCGGGGGCGGGCTTGCCGCGAAATGTGCCGTCGGTGTATACGATGTTGTCAAGTGTGAACCAGCGGTCCAGTCTGAGGTGCTTCATGTAGAACAGCACCGTCTCGTATTCCGCGCCTGTGGCGATACCGTATGGAATGCCGTTTTCCTTGAGATAGTCCAGCAGCTCCTCCGCTCCGTCGCAGAGGCGGTCGTAATCCTTCTCGGCGACAAAGCTCAGATACAGCCCCTCCTTCTCGGCGATGAACGCCTTTATCTCCTCAGCGTCGGCGTTGGGGTTATAGAATTTCTTATAGATATGCTCGTTCTGCATACCGAATATCTCTCTCGCGATAAAATCGCTTGTGGGTACGGCAAGTCCACGCGACCTGAAGGTGCGCTTGAATGCCTCCACGTGCAAGGGGTTGTCAAAGAACAGCGTGCCGTTGAAGTCAAAGAGTAATCCTTTTATTGCCATCAGTTATCGCCTTTCATTTTAATGACCAGCTTTATGGGAGTTCCGCTGAAGCCAAAGGTCTGGCGCAGACAGTTCTCGATATATCTCTGATAGGAGAAGTGGAAAAGCTCCGCGTTGTTGCAGAACAGCACGAAGGTGGGGGGAGCTACCGACACCTGAGTCATATAGTATATCTTCAGGCGCTTTCCCTTGTCGGAGGGGGGCTGTACCTTCATGGTCGCGTCCGCAAGCACGTCGTTGAGCATTCCCGTGGAGATACGGGTGGTGGACTGATTGTGTACGTACTTGATATGCTCGAACAGCGTGCCCACTCTCTGCCCTGTCATTGCCGACACATACACGATGGGTGCGTAGGGCATGTAGGCGAGGGCGGTGCGTATGCGCTCATTGAAGGTATTTACCGTGCTGTTGTCCTTTTCTATGCTGTCCAATTTATTTACAACGATTATGGATGCCTTGCCCGCCTCATGGGCGATACCCGCTATCTTCTCGTCCTGCTCGGTGATACCCGTGCCCGCGTCTATCATAATAAGGCAGACATCGGCTCTCTCCACCGCCATATGGGCGCGCAGAACGCTGTATTTTTCTATTTTGTCGTTTATCTTGGACGCTCTGCGGATGCCCGCGGTATCGATAAAGGTAAATTTGCCGTGGTCATTTTCCACCAGGGTGTCTACCGCGTCTCTTGTCGTTCCCGCGATATCCGAGACGATGAGGCGGTTCTGACCGACTATTTTGTTTATGATGGACGACTTGCCCGCGTTGGGCTTGCCTATGACCGCCACCTTTATGCTGTCGTCGTCCTCCTCCTCGCCCGCGTCCTCGGGGAGAGCGGCAAGGACAGCGTCGAGTATATCTCCCGTTCCGCTGCCGTGGACGGAGGAGAGAGCGATGGGCTCGCAGTCAAAGCCCAGCTCATAGAATTCGTAGAACTCGTAGGGGACATTACCCACGCTGTCGCACTTATTTATACAGGGGATGATGGGCTTTCCGCTCTTCTGGAGCATGACGGCGATATCCCTGTCTGAGGCGGTAAGTCCCGAGCGGACGTCGCACATAAAGAGAATGACATCGGCGCTCTCTATCGCCACCTGTGCCTGAAAGCGCATCTGCTTGAGTATAATGTCATCTGTCTTAGGCTCTATACCGCCCGTATCGATGACGCTGAGGCGGCGTCCGCCCCATTCGGTCTCACCGTATATTCTGTCACGTGTGACACCGGGCACGTCCTCCACGATGGAGCGGCGCTCGCCGATAAGCTTATTGAAAAGGGTACTTTTTCCTACGTTAGGTCTGCCGACAATGGCAATAATAGGTTTTCCCATTTTTTCCTCCTTGATGTTGAGTTTTGAGTTATAAGTTCAGATTTATGAGTTATGAATGGGCTTTGCCCATGCTATGAGTGCGGAGAGAAATGCGGAATTCGGAATTCGGAATGCGGAATGCAAAATTGAGGAACGCCAAAAAACAACTCCACCGGTACGAACGAAGGTCGCCAAATGTCTGTAGGGGCGACTCACACGAACTTGTTCGTAGTACGTAGCGAAGCGGAGTTTCGGTCGTCCGCAAAATGCCAAGAACCAACTTTACTGGTACGAATGAAGGTCGCTCTACGACAAGGCTCCATCCCAGAGGGAGCTGGCGCCGTTAGGCGACTGAGGGAGAATGCGGTTAAAAACAAGAGATTTCTTTGTGTTTGACGCCGGCTCCTTCCACCGCTAACGC
>JAFTQL010000037.1 GCA_017462795.1 Clostridia bacterium | reverse complement strand
TAATACATGACGGTTCACATCCACCTCACGGCGACAGAAAAAAGAATGCCCAACAAACGGGAGGGCGACCTTCATTCGCACCCGTGTTGTTGGTTATTGCGTTTCTTTTCTTGGGACGCCGAGGCGTCGTCCCCTACGGACGGTTGGGTTATCTTTATCTACACCCGTGTTGTTGGTTATTGGCGTTTTTTGCGGACGACCGGTGGTCGCCCCTACAAACGGGATGGCGACCTTCATTCGCACACGTGTAGTTTGTTCTTGCCGCTCCTCAATTCTGAATTCTGCATTCCGCATTCCGAATTCCGAATTTCTCTCCGCGCTCATTCATAACTCTGAACTCTGAGCTGTAAACTCCTGACTCAAAAAAACCACCCCGTAGGGTGGTTTTTTGATCATCTCTTATCCGTCGCCTCGATGTACTCGTTGGCGAAGAATCTTTGCGCGTCGCTGATGAATTTCTGGACTCTGTCGCACTGGACATAGAAGCCGCCGATACCGTTGATGGTAATGTACGCCTTTCTGGATGTCAGGCGATAGAAGCGGTAGGTGTTCTCCTTGCCCTCGGAGTCAAGGACTGTCATGGTCAGCATGCAGTTCTCCTCGGTGATCTTCTCCGCCTTCTCCTCGTCGGTCATCTGATAAGAATTGACGATGGTGGCGTAGAGCAGAGTCTTGTAGAACTGTCTGAACAGGTTGGTGTCATAGCGCACGTAGGTCACGCTCTTCGCGGGGTCGAGGGCTTCAATCCTGACCTCATCCGCGGTGACGTATACCTTACTGCCGTCGGTGGTCTCGATGTATCCGCTGATAACTCTTACCTGACTGTCAAGCATGTTGTAGTCATAGTAAGCGGAGGATATCTTCATTTCCGTTCCCGCGGCGTCATAACACTTGATCTCACTTGATGTGATCACCCATTTATAGACGGTGTCGCTTCCCTTACCCTTGCCCTGTATCTCAAGCTGAGAGAAGGTCTTGCGGTCATTGCCCGCGGAATCCTTGGCGCTCACGGACAAAAGCGTGGAGCTGATGGTCTCGGAGGTATCGGAGGCGGAGTTGTCAAGCACGAACTCTGCCCAGTAGTCGGGGGACTTCAGCGTGATCTTGTCGCAGAACGCGATATTGAGGTTGATATAGCTGTCATTGATCCAGTCAAAGGAATCCCAGTTGAGGAACTCAAGGCTGTGTCCCGCCACCTCAACTATCATGTCGAGGGTGTACATCAGCTCGTCCATCTCTCCGTCCTTGTCAACGGAATAGATCTCTGTGTACGCGTAGCGGTTGCCCTCCTTGTTGGGGGCGGAGATGTAGACCACGTTGTTGATGGTCTGTACCTTGTTTCCGTCCTCATCGAGGATATCGTAGTTGTAGGATATCATGTGCTCAGATTCAAGGGAATACTTGGGCTTTCCGTTCTTATCCGTACCGTCGGGAACGGCAAGACCGTATTTCACAAGATCCTCACCCGAGGGAGACAGCTTGATGACTCCCGCAAATTCGGGGGTGTACATGCCCTGCAGGCAGACGTCGATATTATTGCTTGAGGGAGTGTAGCCGTCAAGAGTGTAGCCGCTGAATATATAAGGCTCGGATGCCTTGATGGTATTCTCTCTCTCGGCAAGGTCGATGTAGGTAAAGCCGACTGTGGCTACGTAAGGATTTTCCTCCTTGTCGTCGCCGTAATTCTTGCTGAGGACAAAGAAATCCTCAACGTCAAAGTAGGTGTTCATGGACATGGGGTAGGTGAGAGCGGGGGTCACGAACTCCTCGATGGCGGCGAGCATGGTGTCGCCGAAATCGGAGCTTACAACGTATACCGCGTCTCTCTTGATATCCTCGCCCGTGCTGACATCAACGTACTGAACGTAGTATCCGCCTCCCGTGACAAGCATATCGCCGACGATGACCTTATACTTGTTTCCGCTCGTATCCGTGAGGACATAGTAAGCGGGAACATATTCATAGGTCTTCTGCTCTCCTGTCGCCTCGTCCATAACGGGCTCGCCCGTCTCCTCGTCATAGAGGGGGCGTATCTCGGGGACAAGACCGTATTCGGAGAACTCACCATTGGCGTCCTTGATGGGATCGACTATCTTCTGCGTTGTCAGCGTGTATCCCGCGCTTACATACAGAGAGGCGAACATCTCCTGGTCGTAGCTTGTAAGGGGAGAGCCCTCTATGATAAAGTCGGAGGAATCGTCCACCTTGTCAGTCTCAAGGTTGTATCTCACAAAGGTGAAATCGCCCTTGGAGTTACTGACCTCAAGCTTGCGTATGTTTTTCTTTTCAATATGGGGGAACATGAGCACGCGGAAGTTAAAGCCCAGCTCCTCGTTGCCCTCAACGGTGTAATCCACCACGATGGTCTCATATTCGCCCGTCTCGGCGTCAAGATCCACAAGCGTTCCCGAGTCCATTACGTAATACCCGTACTGCTCCTCCGTAGGCATGAGCGTCTTTTTGTCGGAGTCATAAAGGGCATACGCTTTGTCACGGTACTTGATGTAGTAGACCGCCGAGGGGTCGGCGGGGTCTGCGACCTCCACCGTCTTGGCGTAATCCAGAACCACCGCAAGGGCTATCGCCAGAATAATGACCGCGATCACGGACACAACAATGGCTATCTTGCGTCGCTTCATAAGCGTTGATCTCTTTTTTATCATCTGTACTTTCTCCTTACGATGACCACGATTCCCGAAATGAGAGCCGCGAGGGCGGGAACAACTGAAAGCACGATGGTGTACTGGGTGGATTCCGCTGTGGTTATCGTATCAATGGTATAATCCGCGAAGGGCTTGAATTCAATACCAACGGGAACAGGCTCCTTACCGATGGTGCGAAGAGCTGTGAGGAGAAGGTCGGTGTTACCGTAAGAATTGGACTGCAGCATTTCGGAGGAGGCAAAGTCCACAGAGCCGCAGGCTACGACATAGGATGCCTGATCTATGGTGGCGTAGTTGCTCTCCTGAACCGTTCTCGACTCAACCGTCACTGTCATCAGCTTGAGTCTGTTTGTCTCGTCCGCCACCTCTACCTGAACACCGTTGGCGAGAGCCGCCGCCTTTGAGCTTGTGGTGAAGATATCAAAGATGGCTCTGCTTGTGCCGTCCACGTTGTAGGTAGCGTAATCATAGGGAACTCCGTCGGGATCATTTGTCTCGTCGGGAGTATAGTGAGCGGGACTGTAAAGCTCGGAGTAGGAGATAGACATAGCGTTCTGGAAGATAACGGGCTTTACGCCTCCCGTGTTTCTCATGTCCTCGGTGAGCTGCGCGCCCGCGCCCGCGGTGGCGTACTCGCCCTTGAACTTATAGCCGTCAACGGTCAGCGCCTGAGAGCTGTCCATTACGCGGTAGGGGAAGGAATTGTTTGCGCCGTCAACGTACTTGTCAAAGCTGATTCCCCATTCCTCAAGGTACTCCTCAAGGTTGTCAAGGCGCTCCACGGTGCTTGTGTAGATGTCGGGGCTCATGAATACCATAAGCGAATTTGTTCCGTCAAGGAACTCGTCAAGCATGGCTATCTCGTCCACAGCCTCGCTGTTGCCCGCGGAAGCGTGAAAATCCGCGTCGGGATTGAAGATGACCATCAGACGACACTTCTCGGGGATCTCCTCCTCGGTCATGTTGAGCGTCTGAACTATGTAGCCCGCGTCATACAGGGTGTTGAGGAACTGCTCATCCGTAAAGGTCTCGCCGTGTCCCGTGGTGAGGCAGGCGATGGGAGACTCGGCTCTGGTGACCGCGAGAATGGAGGAAGCGAAAGCCTTCTCTCCGTTGTAAGCCCAGGGCTCGTCCTCGGTATCGTCGTTGAATACGTAGAAGGAGCGGAGCTGACGCACTCTGAACTCAGTGCCGAACTCAACGATAACGCTGGTGGAGGCAATGTATGTCTGGGAGTTTGTTCTGAACTTGTCCACAGCTGAGGGGTTGCGGACGGTGTTGTAGAACAGTACGTCAATATAGTCATCAAATTCCGCCTCAAGATCGAGCGCGGTGCGGAGAATGTAATTCTGTGTGGCGTTTGCCTCAAGCTTGTCCTTCTCTGTGCAGAAGATGATATTTATCTTGAGCGACTCAACATCAAAGCTCGGGTCAGCCGCCAGCTTCTCCGCTCTCACCTCCTCCACCATCTCAATGGGGGACTTGGAGCTGTCGGCAAATTCCTCGTCGCCGTTGGCGATAAGGTCAATGCACTCCTCGGAGAGCGTGTAGGTCATGTCGGGCGTGAGATCGCCGTACCACATAAATTTCTGCACAAGGGCAGAGAAAATAACATTTACTATGATCACCACGGCGATAATGAGCGCCGTGAGGAGCGCGGAGACTCCGCCGTAACGAAGCTTGCGTCCCGTTGATGCTTTCATTTTCATGTTTGTATCCTTACCTTTCTTTCAAAAACCAATAAACGGAAATATTCTGTATCAGCCCCAACGGCGCTTGTCGTATACACGCACCGTCAGCAGAAGGAATACGCCGGATATTGACAGGTAATACAGGATCGCCGAATAGTCAAGAATACCGTTTGAGAAATTGGCAAAACGGCTCATCAGGCAGACCCAGCTGATAACAAAGCGGATGGCGTAAACATCTATGTACTGGTTTACAACGTCAAGAATGAGCATTACGAAAATAATGGAAACGGTAATTACCGCCGCCGCAAGCTGATTCTCCGTCAGAGAGGAGATGAACAGACCGAGGGCGATGAATGCCGCGCCGATGAGTATTATTCCGATAACGCTCGCGAATATCTGCGCGGTCACAGGACCCACGTGAAGCTCGGAATACTCCTGTCCCGCTCTCTCGGCTCTCGCGTAAGAGTACAGGGGGAAGAAGTTTATGCAGGAAACGAGAACAGTTCCGCAGAACAGCGTGAACGCCGCGAAGAACTTACCCATTACCATGCCCCAGACGGACACGGGAGCGGTCATAAGCAGCTGCTCGGTGCGGAGCTTCTTTTCCTCGGCAAACAGCTTCATTGTCAGCAGAGGGATAAGTATGATAAAGGAAAAGATAAGCATTGTGAAATAGCTTGAGGTGGAATAGGACTGACTGCCTAAGGTAGTGTAACAGCACATCAGCGCCGCCGCCACCAGAAACGCGCCTACAAAAACATAGCCGATGGCGTTGATAAAGTAGGAACGCAGTTCTTTTTTGAAAATAGCGAACATTTTATTTTACTCCTTTTTGTCTTTTCGTCAAAAGTTACTTTGCTTCGGTATCGTCGCCGAACAGAGCCGAGCCGCCGTGGGACTTGCCCGCGTCCTCAACGAGGGTCTTGGCTATCTCTCGCTCAGCCTCGCCGCCTCTTGTACGGCTCTTGGTCTTTCTCTCATATCTCGCCTTGGGAGAGGTCTGATCGACAATGGCGATAAAGATGTCCTCAAGGCTCATGCCCATTGCCTCCATACCCACCAGCGGCCATTTCTTCTCCGCCAGCGTGTAGAACAGGCTCTTTCTGATATCGATTCCGACCTCGCTCTCGATAAGGTAGGAGTAAGCGTCGCCATCTCTCTGCGCCAGCACCTCGGCGTAAACTATACCGGGCTTGGAGCGCAGCATTGCCAGGACCTCCTTCTGAGGACCGCATATCTTGACGTTGAAGCGCCTGTTGTTCTCAACGGCTCTGGTGATATTCTCGGTCTTCTCGTCGGCAACTATCTTGCCCTTGTTGATGATAACTATCCTGTCGCAGACCGCCTGGACCTCCTGGAGGATGTGGGTGGACAGAATGACGGTGTGATCCCTTCCGAGATTACGCAGCAGGTTTCTCACCTCTATTATCTGCTTTGGGTCCAGACCTACCGTGGGCTCGTCAAAGATGATGACCTCGGGACTGCCGATAAGCGCCTGAGCGATACCCACTCTCTGGCGGTAGCCCTTGGAGAGGTTCTTGATAACGCGCTTGTACACGTCCTTGATCTTGACGACCTCGCAGATCTCCTCCAGGTGCTTTGTCCTGTTGAGCTTACAGCCCTTGAGATTGTAGTTGAAGATGAGATACTCCTCGACGGTCATGTCGAGATACAGGGGAGGCTGCTCGGGCAGATAGCCGATGTGCTTCTTTGCCTCAATGGGGTTGTCCAGCACATTGAGCCCCGCCACGGAAACGCTTCCCGAGGTAGAGGACAGATAGCCCGTCAGAATGTTCATTGTTGTACTCTTGCCCGCACCGTTAGGTCCGAGAAGACCCACGATCTCCCCCTTGCCGACCTCAAAGCTGATATCGTCGACAGCGCAGTTTGATCCGTAGTTTTTCACCAGATGTTCGATTTTTATCATAACGCAGGAAATTCCTTTCTTGATTTTTCCGTTGATACAGTCATACGCATATCATTATAACATAAAAATTTAAACATTCTATGAACTATTCACTTTTTTATACAAATTTTAAATGATTTTTCTGTGATTTTTTTGTGTTTTCCAAAAAACAAGCCAAATTCAGCCGCCCACACCCTTTCTACTTCCTAATTCCTAATTCCTCATTCCTAATTCCTAATTCCTCCTCAGAACAGATCATCCAGGCTCACCTCAATGCCCTCGCAGATGGGGGAATAGGGCTTCACGGGTACGTCCAGCCATTGCTCTCGGGACAGCCACGTGGCGGGGTTGGGTACGTATCTGCCTCGCTCACGCGTCCATTGGTCGCTCCTCTGCTGGTCGCGCACAGCGTTCACCATCACGCCCACAAGCTCGTCCGTCGGCTTCAGCGCGGAAAATACCCTGAGCGCCTCCCGCTTT
>JAFTQL010000036.1 GCA_017462795.1 Clostridia bacterium | reverse complement strand
GGTAAGGAAGCAAGCGGTACGGGCTGTATGAAGCTTATGATCAACGGTGCTATGACCATCGGTACTCTCGACGGCGCTAATGTTGAGATGCTTGACGCTGTTGGTGAGGAGAACATGTATATCTTCGGTCTTACCAGCTCCGAGGTAGACGACCTGTGGCTCAAGGGCTATAACTGCGCTGAGTTCTATACCAACAACGAAAAGCTCCGCAGGATCATCAACGCTCTCCATATCGGATTTGCGGGTGAGTCCTTCTCCGAGATCGCAAATTACCTGCTCATGGGTCAGGGTGTCGCAGACCCCTATATGTGCCTTGCGGACTTCGAGTCCTACAGAACGACACACGAAAGAGCTATCAACGACTATCAGGACAAGGACAAGTGGAATCGCATGTCCCTGCTCAATGTTGCGGCTTGCGGATACTTTGCGGCTGACCGTTCCATCAACGAGTACGCGGCAAATATCTGGAATATAAAAAGACTTACAGACAAATAATAAGGATCTATCCCAATGCTTATAAAACTTTCATCATCGGCGGACTGTAAGCCGATAATCAGAAAAAGTATAGAAGGAAAGGACTGCTCCGAAAGGAGCGCCTTTTCCTGCGGAATAGATGTTACATTTACCGTCGAAACGCCCAGAATTCTGGGCGCTTCGGCGGTTGTTCTGCGTATTGCAAAGGATGGAGAAAGGGACAGAGATCACCCTCTTTCCTTCGTGAAAACAGAAAAGGGGATTGACGTTTACAGCTATACGCTGAAGCTCTCGGAGCTGTGCGGAGCTGACGAAAACGGTCTTTTTTATTACGAGTTTCTTTTTTTGCGCGGAGCGGATACTCTTTTTACCGATACCCCAAACTTTGTGGATTATACTCTCAGCCCCACATCGGCGAGAAGGTTTATTCTGCTTGTCCATCACCATGACTACACTACTCCCGAGTGGTTCCGCGGACGTGTCATGTACCACATATTCGTGGACCGCTTTTTCAAGGGAGATGGGGAGACGGGTGAGCGTGACGATGCCGTGATAAACCCTGATTGGGATAACGGTATCATGCAGTATCCCGAGAAAAACGGAGATAAGCTGGCTAACAATATGTTTTTCGGCGGTAACCTTTGGGGTGTTGCCGAAAAGCTGGACTATCTCAAGTCTCTCGGTGTAGGCGTTATCTATCTCAGCCCTGTTTTCAAGGCGTATTCCAATCATAAATACGATACCGGAAACTATCTTGAGATAGACGAGATGTTTGGCGGCGAGGCGGCTTTTCGCAACCTTATTGAAAAGGCGACTGAACTGGATATAAAGATCATTCTTGACGGTGTATTCAATCACACGGGAGATGACAGCATTTATTTCGATAAATACGGAAAATACGGCGGGAAGGGTGCTTATGCCGATCCCGCATCGCCCTACAGAAACTGGTTCCGCTTCCGTTCCTATCCCGACAAGTATGAGACCTGGTGGGGGATAGAGATACTTCCCAAGCTCAATCATACCGTTACCGAATGTCGGAGATTTTTTACCGGCAAGGGTGGTGTTTGCGAGAAGTACGTAAAAATGGGAATAGGTGGCTGGCGTCTTGATGTTGCCGATGAGCTTTCCGATGATTTCCTTGACGAACTGCGCCAAACAGTAAAAAAGGCGTCGGACGGCGAGGCTATCATAATAGGCGAGGTGTGGGAGAATGCCGCGGAGAAGATCGCGTATTCCCATCGCCGCAGATATTTCAGAGGCGCTCAGCTTGACAGCGTGATGAACTATCCGCTGAGAAACGGCGTGCTTGCCCTGCTTCTTTACAAGGATTCGTCATTGCTTTCCGATACGCTCAAGTCTATTTACGCGTCCTATCCCAAGTGCGTGTGCGACAGCCTTATGAATCTGTTGGGAACACACGACACCGAAAGAATACTTACCGTACTCGGAAACGGGGGCAAGGATACGTCCGATATTCCCAATAAGACCCTTGCCACCCTCACACTGGATAAAGACGCGAGAGCCAAGGGAATTGCACTTCAGAAGGTAGCTGCCGCTATCCAGTATACGGTCTACGGAGTTCCGTCCGTGTTCTACGGTGACGAGGCAGGTGTCGAGGGATATCACGACCCCTTCTGCCGCAAGACCTATCCATGGGGAAGGGAATGCACCGAGCTTGTGGAGCATTATCGCGCCCTTGGCAGGATAAGAGCGGAATACGGCGTGTTTACCGACGGAGAGTTCAAGGTGGATCACGCGCAGGGGGCTGTTATCGTATACAGCCGATTTAACGATGGTAACAGGATAACCGTGGCAGTCAACGCATCCGAGAATGCCGAAAAGCTTGACATGGACGGGCTTGTTGGAAGAACTGACCTGCTTACGGGTAAGGTCTTTGACGGCACACTCCCGCCTTGCTCGGCGCTTATTCTGAAATAAGGAGCTTTTATGGGACTTTTTAAAAAACTTACCAAAAGCAAAAATCCCGACAGCAAGAAATTCCGTCGGGAGATGGCGTATGCCGTCAGCGGACAGCATATCAAATACGTTACCGAAAAAAGGGACGGAGTGGATGAGGTCATCGGACGCAACGGCGGATTGAATATCCGCAATGACGAGTTTATCGTTTATGCGTCGTCGGACGTTCTGTTCCGTTGCCCTGTGGATGACCTGCAGATATGGGAGCTTCTTTCACGTGACGGCGTGGTTCTTACGGGCCCCGACCTTGAGCATGGCGGTGCGGAGCGCACTGTGATCGCGTATTATGTCTATTACAGAAAATAATACCGCGGACAAGCTCTTTATGGAAGAGGCGTTGATCCTTGCGAGACAAGCCTCTCATATGGGAGAGATCCCCGTGGGCGCTGTGGTGGTCAAGGATGGCGAGATCATCGGCAGAGGACACAACCTTCGAGAGAGAAACAACAGCGCTACCGCTCATGCGGAGGTGCTTGCCATAGAGCAAGCGTGCGCATATGTGGGCAGCTGGCGGCTTTCGGGCTGTACGCTGTATGTTACCATGGAGCCTTGTCCCATGTGCGCGGGGGCTCTTGTAAACTCGCGCATTGACAGAGTGGTGTTCGGCTGTAAGGACAGAGCGGCGGGGTGTCTCGGAAGCCTGATAAATTTCAATAATTATCCCTTCAATCACGCTTTTGCTGTGGACAGCGGCGTGTGTGAGGACGAGTGCGCACAGCTTCTCAAAAGCTTTTTCGAGAATAAAAGAAAGAAGTAACGAATGATGGCAAGATCTGCATTAAAAAGCTATATATACGGTATCAGAAAGGCCGTTCCCGTTTTCTTCGGCTTTTTGCCCGTCGCCATAACCTTTGCCATTTTGGCAACGAGCGCGGGAATGAGTGGTATGGAGACCGCGGCAATGTCCGTGTTTGTTTTTGCGGGCGCAAGCCAGATAATGGCTGTTCAGATGATCAGCGCGGGGGCAGGGGCGTTTTCCATTATACTCGCTACCTTTGTGCTCAATCTCAGGCATCTTATTATGAGCACATGCGTGTTCAGACGCGTTAAGATCAAAAACTTTTTCTTAAAGCTTATCAGCGCCCTGTCCGTGACCGACGAGGGCTTTGCGCTCATTACAACCGAGGATGAGGAAAACTGTACACCGCCCTTTGTGCTGGGAGTTATCACCCTTACATATCTTTCATGGGTGTGCGGTACGGTCGTGGGCGTGGTGGCGAGCAACATTCTGCCAAAGATAATTGCCGACAGCTTCGGTATCGCGCTGTACGCGCTTTTCCTTGCGCTTATCGTTCCCGATGTCAAGAGAAACGCGAGACTGTTTGTTACCGTTATACTGACCGCCCTTATCAATTCCGTCCTTATATATCTTGTCAAGTTGGATTCAAGCTGGTCTATAATCATATCCACGCTTGTGGGCGCGGCTATCGGCACATTTGTTGTAAAGGATGAGGACGAGCCCGACAGCACCGAAGAGCAGACTGCCGAGGGACAGGAGGTGGCGGAATTATGAATGTCTATCTGTTGATCCTCGGAATGATGCTTGTGACATATATTCCAAGAGTTCTGCCCGCCTTTATCGTGGACAAGCTGAAATTCGGTAAGCGCTTTGGCAAATTTATAAATATGATCCCATATACGGCAATGACCGCGCTTATTTTTCCGGGCATATTGCAGACAGATGCCGAGCATTGGTATATAGGCGCTGTCGGCGGTATTGTCGCCATTATACTCGCTTGCTTCAAAAAAATACCGTCCGCCGTGATAGTCATGGCATCGGTGCTTTCGGTAATGGCGGTTTATTGGGTTATTTAATATTTACTTAAAAAAACCACCGACGGTCAAACTGTCGGTGGTTTGAATTTTCAGAAATCTTTTATCCACTTGACCGCAAGGTCTGTCCAGACGGCAACATGGGGATTTACATGGGTGGTTTCCTTGGTTGCGAGGGAGAGACCGTGAGGACCTTCGGGGAATATGTGTGCTTCAAAGGGAACTCCCGCCTTAGTCAGCGCCTCTATGAACAGCAGTGTATTCTGAACGGGGACACAGGTATCGGTGAACGTATGCCAGATAAACGTGGGCGGGGTAGTGGAGTCAACATTCTTTTCAAGAGAAAAGCGGTTGATGTCGTCCTCGGTAAGCTCCTTGTGTCCGCTGACGTTTACTATGCTTCCGTTATGTCTGAATTCACCTGCTGTGATAACAGGATAACTGAGTATCATTCCGTCGGGACGGTTTATCCCCTCGGGGCACTCGCCCGATGTAACGCCGATGGCTTCGCGAACCTCGGGTATGTTCCACAGAACACCCGCCGATGCCGCAACGTGACCGCCCGCTGAGAAGCCCATGGTGTATATCTTTTTGGGATCGGTGTTGTCCTGCCCGGCTCTTTCTCTCACCATTTTTACGGCAAGAGCTACCTCAATAAGAGGCGCGTAATTTTTCGCGTTTTCGCAGATGGAGTATTCAAGAAGATAAATATTCATGCCTTCGCCGAAGAAGCGCCTTACAATAGGCTCTGCCTCGCGATCGGAAAGAAAATGATATCCGCCGCCGGGGCAGACGACGATGGCGGGGCGGGGATCGACAGCCGGCTCTTTGTCGCAGACATACGCTGTAAGCGACGAGTCGGGATATTGTTCACTTAACTGAAATTTTTCGTAAAGCATAATTTTCTCCAATTTTTACCAAGGTTTTGGGGAAACCTCATTCTCAGAGGTTTCCCCATGAATTTTTATTTTTTCAGAGCGATAGCCGCTTTTGCCTTTGCCACAAGATTTTCAACAGTGAGTCCATACATCTCAAGCAGGGGAGGAACCTTGCCGGAGTGACCGAATTTGTCCTCAATGCCCAGACGGACAACGGGAACAGGACAGCCCTCGCAGACTACCTCGGATACAGCCGATCCGAGACCGCCGATTATGCTGTGCTCCTCAGCCGCAACGATAGCTCCCGTGGAGCGAGCGGCGTCGAGAATGATGTCCTTATCGATAGGCTTGATGGTAGCAATGTTGATCACGCGAGCGCTGATGCCCTCGTTTGCGAGAACCTTAGCCGCGTCCATAGCCATGCTTACAAGCATACCCGTAGCGACAAAGGTAACATCCTTACCGTCAACCATATTTACGCCCTTGCCGATCTCGAACTTATAATTCTCCTTGTCGTTGATGACCGGTACAGCGTATCTTCCGAATCTCATGTATACAGGGCCTACAAAGTTGATAGCCGCCTCAACAGCCGCTCTTGCCTCAACAGCGTCCGCGGGGTTGATAACGGTCATGCCTGGGATAGCTCTCATGAGGGCAAAGTCCTCAAGGCACTGGTGTGTAGCGCCGTCCTCGCCGACGGTGATACCTGCGTGAGTAGCGCCGACCTTTACGTTAAGGTGGGGGTAGCCGATACAGTTTCTTACCTGCTCATATGCTCTTCCCGCGGCGAACATAGCGAAGGAGGAAGCGAAAACCACCTTGCCCGCAGCCGCCAGACCCGCAGCCACGCTCATCATATTGCCCTCGGCGATTCCGCAATCAAAGAATCTCTCGGGGAACTTTTTCTTAAAAACGCCTGTCTTTGTAGCTGCCGCAAGGTCAGCGTCAAGAACGACGAAATCGTATTTATCGCCAAGCTCCGCAAGCGCGTTGCCGTAGGCTTCTCTTGTTGCGATCTTATCTGCCATGTCATTGCCTCCTTACATTGTTGCCTTGATTTCCGCAACCGCCTGAGCGTACTGCTCGTCATTGGGCGCGGAGCCGTGCCAACCAACCTGATTTTCCATAAACGAAACGCCCTTGCCCTTTACCGTCTTGGCGATAATAGCTGTGGGCTTGCCCTTGACGGTCTTTGCCTCGGCGAATGCCGCCTCAATAGCGTCAAAGTCGTGACCGTCGATAGAAATAACATGGAATCCGAATGCCTCAAGCTTGGAATCGTGAGGAGTGGGGTTCATGACCTCGGCAACAGGACCGTCGATCTGAAGCCCGTTCCAGTCAAAGATAACGCAGAGGTTGTCCAGCTTATAGTGAGAAGCGAACATAGCCGCCTCCCAGATCTGACCCTCTTCGCTCTCTCCGTCGCCGACGATGGTGTAGGTGCGGTAATCCTTGCCGTCGATCTTAGCCGCGAGAGCCATGCCGCAAGCGGCGGAGAAACCGAGACCGAGAGAACCTGTGGACATGTCAACACCGGGAGTACCCTTCATATCGGGGTGCCCCTGAAGGAAGGAGTCTACCTGACGGAGCTTTTTCAGCTCGTCACGGGAGAAAAATCCCTTTTCCGCAAGCGCCGCGTAGAGTGCGGGAGCGGTGTGACCCTTTGACAGAACGAATCTGTCGCGTCCGTCCATCTTGGGGTTGGCGGGATCAACATTCATTTCCTCAAAATAGAGGTAAGTGATGATGTCCGCGATCGAAAGAGAACCGCCGGGGTGACCGGAGCTTGCTGCGTGTACCTCCTCGAGTATATCGAGTCGGATCTGAGCAGCGGTTTGTTTCAGACGATTAAGTTTTTCCTGTTCCATTGAATAAACCAGCCTTTCATTATATTGACTTCATACGAAGTATATTATACAATATTTTACCTGACAAGTCAAGACAAAACCAACATTTTCATATCGTATTTAATGCATTTGACTGTTGGGGTCGTAAGTTGCGCGCTAAAAAGTGACCGTTGCTTCAGGTTCGGTCATATTTTTACAAATCCGAGCTTTTTCTGCACCTTGCCGAGTGTGCGGCGGGCGTAATAGGAGGCTTCCTCGGCGCCCTTCTTCATCTGCGCCTCAAGATACGCCTTGTCGGACGCAAGCTCCTTGAATCTCTGCTGAACGGGAGCGAGCGCGTCCGCGCAAACCTCACCCACAGCCAGCTTGAAGTCGCCGTAGCCCTTTCCTTCAAATTCCTTTTCTATCTCCTCCATGGTCTTGCCCGTGAAGCAGGAATATATCGTCATAAGGTTGTTGATGCCGTCCTTGCCCTCGGCAAAGCGCACGCAGGTCTCGGAGTCGGTGACGGCTCTCTTGAACTTGCGGATGATGGTGTCCTTGTCGTCAAGAATGTAGACGACGGCGTTTACGTTCTCGTCTGACTTGGACATCTTTTTTGTAGGCTCGGCAAGTGACATTATCTTCATTCCCGACTTGCTGATGATAGGCTCGGGGACGGTAAAGGTTCCGGGATAGATCTGATTGAAGCGCTCAGCAATGTCGCGGCAAAGCTCGACGTGCTGCTTCTGATCGATACCGACGGGTACAACGTCTGTCTGATAAAGCAGGATATCCGCCGCCATAAGGACAGGATAGGTGAAAAGACCCGCGTTGATGTTGTCCGCATGCTTTGAGCTTTTATCCTTGAACTGTGTCATACGGGAAAGCTCGCCGAACATGGTGAAGCAGTTGAGCAGCCATGAAAGCTCGGCGTGCTCGTGGACGTGGGATTGAACATAGAGCGTATTTTTATCGGGATCGAGTCCGCAAGCCATGTAGAGGGCGAGCGTCTCATATGTACGCTTACGCAGCTCGGCAGGAACCTGACGGACTGTGATGGCGTGCTCGTCCACAACGCAATAAAAGCACTTGTATTTTTCGGAATAAAGAGAGAAATTCTTTATAGCTCCGAGATAATTTCCTATAGTGAGATTTCCGCTGGGCTGGACGCCCGAAAAGGAAACAAGCTGATCGTTAAACATGATTTATCTCCTGTAAATTTATTTTAGAGTTCCGCAAAGACCTCGCCAAGCCTCTTTATGCCTTCAACTATCTGCTCGTCGGAGGGAGTTGAATAATTGAGGCGGAAGCAGGAGGAGGGAGCGGATGTATCGCAGTTGAAGGTCGCGCCGGGAACAACGGCTACCTTTTTTGCGATAAGCTTCTGTACGATGGGAGAAACGTCCGTGCAGTCCCTGACCGTACCCCAGATGAACAGTCCGCCCTCGGGACGGGTGAAGGTTACTTTGTCGGCGGGAACATACCTGTCGATGCTATCAAGCATGAGATCGCACTTGCGCAGATAGAGCGCGTTTATTCTGCTGATATGCGCGTCAAGGTCGCACTCGGTCATATATCTGTGACATAGCATCTGGAAGAAGATGTTTGTGTGAACATCCTCGCCCTGCTTTGCGACAGCCATTTTCTGAATTATCTTCTCGTTGGCGATAACAAAGCCCACACGCATACCCGCGGACAGTATCTTTGAGAAGGATGAGCAGTAAATTACACGACCCTCGGTGTCCATGCTTTTGATGGTGGGGACATCCTCGCCCTTGAAGCGAAGCTCACCGTAGGGATTGTCCTCAAGAATGATTATGTCGTACTTTTTCGCAAGCTCCAGCACCGCCCGTCTCTTCCGGAGAGATGTGGTTATTCCCGAGGGGTTCTGGAATGTGGGGATGATATAAAGAAGCTTTGCGTCGGGGTTATCCTTAAGAGCCTTTTCCAGACCCTCAATGCTTATTCCGTCCGCCTCAAGCTCAACGCCCACAGTGCGAGCTCCGTTTGAGCGGAAGGAGTTAAGTGCGCCTATAAAGCTTGGGTTTTCGCAAATTACCGCATCACCCTCATTACAGAATGCCTTGCAGGCAAGCTCTATGCCTTGCTGACCGCCCGATACCACCATGGTAGCGTCGCCGTCCGTCCCGATGCCGAATTTCGCCTTTTGCCTTTTGGCTATCTCCTCGCGCAGCGGCGAATAGCCCTCTGTAATGCTGTACTGAAGAGCGGCGGTGGAGAAACGGGCGAAAATATCCGCAGATATCCTTGACAGCTCCTCTACGGGAAATGACTCGGGAGAGGGATTGCCAGCGGCAAAGGAGATTATCTCGGGGTCAGTAAGACTTTTGAAGATCTCACGTATTGCCGAAGGCTTCAGTTCGGAAAGCTTTTTTGAAAATTTGTATTCCATAAAAATTACTCCGTACAAATAAAAAATAACATATATAATATAATATCACATAAATCCGAAAAAGTCAATTGACTTTTCACTGAAAATATGGTATCATTAAGAGTAATAATACAGTTTTTTACCAAAAAGGAGATATTTTTATGATAAGACACGTTGTAATGTGGAAATTCAAGTCCGAGGCAGAGGGAAAGACAAAGTCGGAGAACCTTGATATCGTAAGAAACAGCCTGTACGCTCTTGTTCCGATAATAAACGAGATAAAGAAGATGGAGGTGGGATTTGATGTCAAGCACACGGACTCCTCCATGGATCTTATGCTACTTACGGAGTTTGACAGTCTTGAGTCGCTTGCCCTTTATGCCGAGCATCCCGAGCACCTCAAGGTAGCGGCATACGTGCGCAAGGTAGTGGAGAGCCGTGTGGTTCTCGACTGCGAGATATGATCGGATAAAGATATAAGGAGAAGACAAAATGATAAAGCTGGAACGCACATCGGTAATGAATTTTGAGAATGCCATCAGAGGCGCTCGCAATCCTCTCAACAGCTGGGGAAGGAGCGACAGCGTTTATGATGAGAGCGGGGAATACAAGCTGGGTGAAAATGACCTTGACCTTGCCCGCCGTCTTGCCCGCGCGGGCAGTGACCACCGCAAATATCTGCGCATGATCTTTGTATCCGTGGATATAACCGCCCCTCTTTATTGGTGGAAGGAATTTGACACATACAAGGTAGGCACTGTGGCAAACTCCTGCAGTACCATGCACAAGATACACGCAAAGGCGTTTGAAAGGGAGGATTTCTCCTGCGACAGGCTTGACGAGGGCGGGCTTCGCGCGCTGGACGCTCTTATCGCCTATCTCGAGGAGGAAAGACAGAAGTTCTGCGCCAACAAGGAGGACAGGCAGAGCTGGCACAACATGATCCAACTGTTGCCCTCAAGCTATAATCAGATGCGCACTGTTACCATGAATTACGAAAATCTCATCAATATCTACTATGCGAGAAGGAATCACAAGCTCGCCGAGTGGCACACACTGTGCGACTGGATAAGGTCGCTCCCTTACGCTGAGCAACTTATACTTGTAAAGGATTGATCTTTTTGTAAATCCGATAAACAACGCGCTGTCAAAATGCACAATAATCGCTGTATAATTGTTGCTTTTGTTGCGAAAATGTAGAAAATGTCAAAGGTAAAAATATTTTCTTCGTTAAACTCTTGACGAGAAAACGCAAAAATTATATAATATATAGTATATTTAGTCGGTATCATATGCCGATGGAAATTTTAAGTTTTTTATTTAATTTGGAGGTTCATAAAAATGAACAGAGTGTACAATTTTTCGGCGGGTCCTTCCATGCTTCCTTTAGAAGTGCTCGAAAAAGCTGCATCCGAGCTTGTTTGCTACGGTGAGAGCGGCATGTCGGTCATGGAGATGTCCCATCGATCTCCGGATTATGAGGCAATAATCAATGACGCTGAGAAGATGCTCAGAGAATTGATGAATATTCCCGACAACTACAAGGTCCTCTTCCTTCAGGGCGGAGCTTCCACACAGTTCGCGGCAGTTCCTCTCAACCTCATCAAGAGAACAGGTAAGGCTGACTATGTTGTTTCCGGTCAGTTCTCCGGCAAGGCCTTCAAGGAGGCTCAGAAGCTGGGTTATGACGTTAAGTGCATCGCAACAACCAAGGAAGACAACTTTGACCATATACCCACAGTTACAAAGGATATGATCCGTCCCGACGCTTCCTATGTACATATTTGCTTTAACAATACCATTTACGGTACAAAGTACAGCTACATTCCCGATACAGGTGATATTCCCCTTGTTGCGGATATGTCCTCCTGCATCATCTCCGAGCCTGTTGACGTAAGCAAGTTCGGCGTTATCTACGCAGGAGCTCAGAAGAACATGGCTCCCGCGGGACTTACTCTCGTTATCGTAAGAGAGGATCTCCTTGACTATGCTGAGGAGAAGATGCCCACAATGCTTGAGTGGAAGACAATGGCTGAGAACGGCTCTATGTACAATACTCCTCCTTGCTACACCATCTACATGGCAAAGCTGGTTTATGAGTGGATCCTTTCCATCGGCGGTCTTGACGAGATGAAGAAGCGTAACGAGGATAAGGCGGCAATTCTCTACAGCTACCTTGATAACCAGAACTACTACATTGCTCCCGTTAAGGAAGGCAGCCGTTCCATGATGAACGTGACCTTTGTTACAGGCGATGCTGATCTTGACAAGAAGTTTGCGTCCGAGGCGGCTAAGGCGGGGCTGAAGAACCTCAAGGGACACAGATCCGTTGGCGGTATGAGAGCCTCCATCTACAACGCAATGCCCAAGGCAGGCGTTGAGAAGCTTGTTGAGTTCATGAAGGCATTTGCACAGGCAAATCCCAAGGCTTGATTTGATTGAAAAGATAATAGTGAAAAGTTAATAAGTTCGGGTGATTTCCGCGTAAGCGGAGATCACCGGGCTTTATTTGATTTTAAGGAAGGATTTTATAATTATGAAAAATATTCTTTGTCTTAATAAGATCGCGAAGATCGGCACCGATAAGCTCGATCCCGCTCTTTATAACGTAGGCACTGAGGTCGAGAACCCCGATGCCATCATGGTTCGTTCCGCCGCTATGCACGAGATGACCTTTGATAAGGACATGATCGCTATCGCGCGTGCGGGTGCGGGTGTAAACAATATTCCCGTTGAGCGTTGCTCCACAGAGGGTATCGTTGTTTTCAACACCCCCGGTGCTAACGCAAACGGCGTTAAGGAGCTTGCTATCTGCGCTCTCATGCTCGCTTCCCGTGACGTTGTCGGCGGCATCAAGTGGGCTGATACCCTTGCTGGTACAGAGGGCGTGGCAAAGGCAGTAGAGAAGGGCAAGTCCCAGTTCGCGGGTGTTGAGATCAAGGGTAAGACTCTCGGTGTTATCGGTCTTGGCGCTATTGGCGGTCTTGTTGCCAACGCCGCTGTTCAGCTTGGTATGAATGTTGTCGGATGCGACCCCTTCCTCAGTGTTGACGCTGCATGGAATATCGACAGCCGTGTCCATAAGGCGGCTACCTTTGAGGATGTATTCAAGGCGGCAGACTATGTAACTCTTCATGTTCCCGCAACAAAGGATACAAAGGGAATGATCTGCGAGGCAAGTCTTGCTACCATGAAGGACGGAGTAAGGATCATCAATCTTGCACGTGCTGATCTTGTAAATTCCGCTGATATCAAGGCGGCTCTCGAGAGCGGAAAGGTTGCGGCATACGTTACCGACTTCCCCACAGAGGAGACTGTTGGAGTAAAGGGTATCGTTGCTATTCCTCACCTTGGCGCTTCCACAGCGGAGTCCGAGGATAACTGCGCTGTTATGGCGGCTATGGAGCTTGACGATTACATCCGTTACGGTAACATAAAGAACAGCGTAAACTATCCCAATGTTTCCATGCCTATGAGCGGAGACAAGAGAGTCTGCGTTCTTCACGCGAATATCCCCAATATTATTTCTCAGATCACAGCGGCTCTCGGCGAGACAGGCGCTAACATCGAGAACATGATGAACAAGTCCAAGGGTGACAACGCGTACACCGTTGTTGACGTAACAGGAAATGTTGCCGACGACGTTGCTGCAAAGCTTTGCGCTGTTGAGGGCGTATACCGCGTTCGCGTTATCTGATCAATTAAAAATATGCAAACGAGGCTGTCTCAAATCTGCATTTGAGACAGCCTCGTTTTAGGGGATAGTCAGATTTAGGCGAGAAGCGTCGTTTCTCAAGGCGTGAGGCGTACAGGAGTACGTCGAGCCTTGAGAACGGCGGTAGAAAAAGTCCATATAGATCGGAGAATTTCGGAGAAATTCAACATATTACTGTCTCACTAGCGTTTTCGGACAGTGATCGAGTTGTTAGTCTTTAATTTCCGATTTTTTCGTTCTCGTCAAATGTGACAGCCCCGTTTATGAATATAGGAGTTTTTATGAGAGTATTTAATAAGATAGCTCAGTATAAGGAATACAAAAGCGGTGTAAAGCATTGCACCTTTAATCCCGACGGACCGGGTGTTGTGCGCATACACCTGATCCCGCCAAAATTCCGCTTGTTCGGAAACGCGGGTTATATAGTTATTTTAAACGGATATTATCTCCTGCCTCTCGGTTACTCATGGGCGCTGATGCTCTCCTGCTTCATGGAAGAGGTCAACATGTTCAGCGGTAAGCCCATAAGTGACGATGACTACGGGACGATATTCAAAAAGACGGTATCAAAAACTCATAAGGTCTATCCCACCTTGGGAAAAAAGGAGATCGAAGCGGATCTTTATGATATGCTGGATATTATCTTCACTGTGGCAAAGGGAGAAAATCCCCGCATCGATATTGAAAAAATGTCACTGCGTTCATACGAAAAAAACATGACAGCTCCCCACAGAGTGGATCTGATGGTAAGCGCCATGACCGACGGCGAGGGAGCATGGAGGTGCAATCAAAGATGTCTTTTCTGCTACGCGGCGGGAGAGCACATGAGTCGGGGCGAGGAGCTTAGCTGTGATGAGTGGAAGAGGGCGATAGATAAGCTGAGAGACGCGGGAGTGCCAATGATAACCTTTACGGGGGGAGAGCCTACTCTGCGCGAGGATCTTTGCGAGCTGATAGAATACTCAAAGTGGTTTGTCACCCGCCTCAACACAAACGGCGTCCTGCTTACTCCAGAATTGGCGGATAACCTGAGAAAAGCAAGTCTTGACAGCGTGCAGATCACTCTTTATTCACATGATGAGAAAACACACAATTCACTTGTGGGCAGTGAGCATTTTGCCGATACGGTACAGGGCATAAGAAACGCGGTGGAGATCGGACTTGATGTCAGCATCAACACCCCTCTTTGCAGGAAAAACGCGGATTACATTGAAACACTGAAATTCGTCCGCGCTCTCGGAGTGCGCTTTGTTACCGCAAGCGGTCTTATCTGTACGGGTACTGCGGGTATCAACCATGCCGAGTACGATCTTGATGAGAACGAGCTGTATGAGATAATAAAGGCGGCAAAGGCTTATTGCGACGAGAACGGAATGGAGATAGATTTCACCTCTCCCGGACTTATTGCCAACAACCGTCTTGAGGAGCTTTCCATGAACGTGCCTTCATGCGGAGCGTGCCTTTCAAATATGGCGATATCTCCCGACGGTACGGTCATTCCTTGCCAGAGCTGGCTGAGAGCCGACGCGGGACTTGGAAATATACTCGCGGATGACTGGAGACAGATATGGGCTCACAAGACCTGCGTCAAGCTCCGCGGCATGAGCGACGGAGAGGCGCTGGGCTGTCCATTCAGAAAGGGGGACGCTTAAATGGGAAGATCCACAAGAAGACATGACCGAGATAAAAATAAGTTTAAAAGGATATACGACTATTCCGATGCGGCAATAGCGAAGCGCAGGACCTTTCCCAAGGGTAAAACAGTCCTTTTGATAGTTCTTGTGGTGGCGCAGATCGGCTGTGTTCTCGGTATGATATTTTATCAGCCGCAGCCGCAGGACAGAATAGAGGATTACAGCATTTATGTGACACCGAAGGAAGACGGTACGCTTGATATAGAATATCGATTCAGCTGGACTGCACTTGACACAAGCGAGCCGCTGACATGGGTTGAGATAGGCATGGCAAACCCTTCCTTCTCAATTTACGAGGATTTCTCGGATACTATAAGAAGCATTGAAAATTCGTCGGACGACTACGGCTACAGCTATACAAAAATATATTTTATGAATGAGTACATAGGCGGAGAGACGGTTGATTTCAGCTTCAAGGTTAATCAGCGCAGTATGCTGTGCGAGAAGGACGGTCGGTTGTTTTACGAATTTATTCCCGGATGGTTCAACCGTATTCCGGTTTCCCACTATTCTTTCAACTGGAGGAACAGCAATGATGTGTCAAGCTCCAACGCCGATATCGTCACCGACGAATGGCTCTCATGGAAGGGAACTATGGGCGCGGGTGAGTACAGAAAGCTGAACGTCAACTACAGCAGAATGTCGGGAACGCCTACTTTTTATCGTGAATTTGACGATTCGGAGGCTTATAACGGTCTTAAAGGAGACAAAATGGGCGCTTGCGCTATGATGGGACTTCTGATCGCCATACTGCTTGTGGTGGAGATAGTGATAGTGGATTGCTATGTTTCCTATAACAGAGGCAGAGGATTTCTGCGCGGATATGGCCACCCCGTACATATTTACGGACGGTCAAATCCCCACTATACCGCCGAGAGAGATAAGCATGCCGCCGCCTCGGGCAGAGGAAGAGGCGGAGGAGGCGGTTGCGCCTGTGCCTGTGCTTGCGCATGCGCGGGAGGCGGACGCGCGGGATGCAGTCAGAAGGATACCTATAAGGCAGAAAAGCAAGAGAAATAATAACAAAAAACATCAGTGATCGGAACAACGGTCACTGATGTTTTTTTGAATTGAATGAGATCGTGATGTATACGGTGTTGTATCAGAATCCCAATATAGCCAACAGCTCGTATCTTACGGGATTTACAAACGGATAATCTCCCGAAATAAGCAGGACTGTTTCTTTGTCCAATGATTCAAGCGCCTTCTTTGCGATGGCCTTCTTTGTTTTTCCGTGGACAAGCTCTGCGTTTTCCGCCTTGGCGGTCACGCCTTCGGGGGCTATGATGTGTTCTATCTCATATCCGCGGTCTGTCAGCGAGCGGACATATTGCTCCACGAGAGCACCGTCGGGCAGACAGAGCCGTATACGCTTACCCATCTGATCGCGAAACTCGGCAAGCGCGTCGCACACGATATCAATAGCGACGGGGGAGTGGGTACTGTCCACCATTATCAGCGGATTTATGGATATTACCTCAAATTTAGCGGGTATCTTCAGCGTGGCAAAGCCCTTCTCAACAGCCGCATCGGATATCCTGAAGCCCTTTCTTTTGAGCATCTCAAGCACCTCGAGGGCAAGCACCGCATTTGATATCTGAAATCTTCCGCAAAGCCTGAGTGCGTAGGTCTTTCCTTTGTAGGAAAATTCAGTGCCACGAAAGCTGAGCTTGGTAACATTTATTGATGTGCGAAGTGGGAGCGTGAGACGGCAGTTTACTGAATAGCAGGTGTTGGCAATGACACGGAAAGCGTCATTGTCCTGGGGAGCGCTTACTATTTCCTGCGTTCCGCGGCATATATACGAACGGATCTTTGATATCTCCGCGGTGTCTCCGCTTGGGATCGTTCCGCAGATGACCGCCGCAAAAGGAGGCGGCAGAAAGCGTGACGGATCTTCTCCGAAATGGTCGCTTTCTATAATGCAGAGATCGCATTTATGCTTTTGAAACGCAAGCAGAGCGACTGTGAGCAGAGCCTGCGCGCCTGTAGGTGTGGGCAGGGGAGAGGCACTGAAGGATGGATCCTCGTTTGAGCTGTCATGTACGGTGGTTTTTACCGTGTTCACATATTCGCAGAATTCCTCTATGTTTATGGGCGAATTACCTATGCAGATATTTTCCCGTGGTTCTTCGCGAAGCGGCATGCGCAGGCATCCCACACGGTAGCCCGAAAGGGACAGGATCGATACCAGCATCTCAGCGCAAACCGTTTTTCCGTTACTGCCAGCAAGTCGGATATATTTCATCCTTTTGTGAGGAGCGCCGAGCGCGTTCAGCAGTGGGAGTAAGCCTTTGCTCCCGTTTTCTGTGCCGACAGGAGCCGATCTTATATATTTAACCGCATTGAAATAAGTCATTGTTCCTCCTTCGGCGGATCATCTTAAAAATGAAATCGTTCTGTGTCGCGTCCGCAAAGAAATCTTTTGGCGCGAAGGTATTCCTCCATAGCCTTTTTAGCGGCGGGGGAGTCGGGCTTGAAATTCTTTTTACGTACCGCGCGGAGCATGATGTTCTTTGGTGTCTCGTCGGGGTCTATAAGCTCCAGAGCCGCGGTCGAATAGCCGTGCGCTTCAAGGCGCTTAAGGCGGAGAGCGTCAGTCGCCGCGTCGCACAGCTTCTGACGAAGCATGGAGTAGTCCGTTATAAACGAAAGCTCGGGACAGCTTATATTGTGGTTAAGCTCATGGTGACAGCAGGGAGTGGACAGTATAACGTCTGTCTCCCATTCAGCCGCTTTTTCAAGAACGATATCAGTAGCAATGTCACAGGCATGGAGCGATATGACAAGGGATGGGCGTACATCAGTGCTGTAATCCCTGATATCTCCGCAGATAAATTCCAGTCCGTCAAAGCAAAGCTGTTTTGCCACACGGGAGCAATGCTCGATGACATCGGGCTTGAGATCGATACCAGTCATGGATACCTTGTATTGCTTGATGTTGGCGAAGTAATGGTAGACCGCAAAGGAAAGATAACTTTTTCCGCAACATAGGTCGCAAATGCGTATCTCACCCGTGGGAAGCTTGTCCTCCACATCGCGTATAAGCTCGAGAAAGCGGTTTATCTGCCTGAATTTGGCTTGCTTTTTGTCATAAACTCTGCCGTTTTTGTCCGCAACACCGAGATGGACAAGAAACGCCTCAGAGCCGTCAAGAATATAATTCTTCTCACGGTTGTTGGACGACACCATTGCGGCTATCGCAACAGACGCCCCCGCACACTCCAGCTTTCGCATGAGCTTGTCGCCGCCGAGAAGCACACACTTGCCCTTGGCGGACACTCTGTATTCGCATTCGCCGGACGTTGTCAGAACATTCACCTGTCCGAAAGCGCCTGTCATGTCCGTGATGTCTGCAACGCTTTGCGTGTCGGCGAGCGGTATGTTTTTGTGAGTGACCTTGTTGTCCTTATGAAAATACTCCGCCTGCAGGCAAAGCCCTTTGCCTATATTTACAGGAGAGAGCACAGCTTTTATCAAGGCGCTGTCACATGGCTTGGAGAATACCGCCTTGCGGAGCGCGCCTTTGTTGGCGGCAAGAATTATCAGCCGGCAAAGGTCGGCTGATAATTTAGCGCTTATTGAAATATTCCCGGAAGAATCCATAATGTCCTCTCCTCTTCATTCTTCAACTTTTTATTTGTCTTGGTTGTTCTTATCTCCAGACTTAACGCTCTTCTTAAATGAGAATTTGCTCTCTGTACCCTCTCGCAGGCGCTTGATGTTCTCTCTGTGCTTGAAGATCACCAGCACCGAGATGAGAAGCGCAAACAGCACATAAGGGCATCCGCCCGAAAGCCAGGTGTCCATGCCGTTGAGAATAAAGGGATAAATGAGAACACACATGACAGAGCCGAGAGAGATGTATTTTGTCATAGCGACGATAAGTACAAAAAGAATAACCAAAATAAGGAAAACATAGGGATTACACATCATAATGGACATAGCCGCTGTAACAACGCCCTTGCCGCCCCTGAACTTGAAGAAAACAGGGAACATGTGACCTATTACGCATCCGCAGCCGGCAATATAAGCGCCCAGCTGACCGAGGAACGCGTAGCCGATGAGCCCCGCAACGATAGCCTTGAGAGCGTCACCCAGCAGGGTAAACGCCGCAGCCCTCTTGCCGTAAACCCGCATCATGTTGGTCATTCCCGCGTTCTTACTGCCGTAATCTCGTATATCCTGTTTGTATGTCTTGCCCGAGATGATGATGGCGAAATTGATACTTCCCAAAAGGTAAGCGATGACCGCACAGAGGATAGCTCCAACAGAAAACAGCGTAACTATGGTGTTTTCCGTGAGTTCGGTGGAATGAGTATTGATATATTTAATAATAAATCCCAATTCAAAAAATTCATTAAGACTCATAAAAATACCTTGCCTTTCATTATATTAATCATTTTTCGGCATATACATATTAATTATATCATAAAATTGTTGATTAATCAATACTTTTGTGTTAATTGAAAAATGAAAATTGAAAACATATGATTACGCAAAAGATCCCATCTCAAAAACGAGATGGGATCTGCATTTCTAAAAAACACAGTTCGTGTATAGGGTATGTAAGCTTATTGTATTACTGTCATCGGCATCTTGGCGCAGGCGCGGTAGCTTGTAACGCCGAGAATAGTCTCACCGTCTATCTGTACGGCTGCGGGACGATCAAAGGTGACGCTTATCTCTTGTCCCGTGTGTATCGCCACCATGTCCGAATGTTTTATATGCTCGCCCTTAAACAAAGACGGGAATACCATCAGTGTTTTCAACTTTCCCGAGCCGTGCATGATCATCAAGGAAAGGTATCCCGAGGGATCCGTTCTGTCCTGAGCGGGAGTGGGCATCATGCCTCCGCCGTAATATCTGCCCTTCATAGTGGGGGCTATCCACACTTTTTCATAGCGGAATTGTTCTCCGTCAATCGTGACGGTGGCGGCAGTTGGCTTGTAATGAAAAAGCAGTCCCTTGATCGCGATGGAAGTGTAGTTTACAGGCTTGTCGGAGGTCTTTTTCAGCTTATCGCCAACCTCACAGCAGTAGCCGTCTATGCCGAATCCGACATTGTTTAAGAAACGGTAGGTTTTTCCGTTTATCTCAACGGTCGGCAGATCATTTATGTATTTCTTTATGCTGAATGGGTTGCATTCGGTGGTTTTTCCTATGTCACGCAGAAAATCATTTCCCGTACCTATGGCATAGTAAAGTATTTCGCATTTTATTTCAATACCGTCTGTCGCGTTAACAAAACGGTTGATCGTGCCGTCTCCTCCGCAAAGAATTATTGTGTCATTCTCTCCCAAGGGAGAAAGAAATTCGGCATAATCTTTTATCTCCCTGATGTCCCGTCGACATATCTCTCCGTCATAAAGCGCGTCTAAAAACTGAGACTCTTCCTTCCCCTTGCCACAACCTGCGGCAGGGTTGTATAAAATGTGATACTTCATTTACGATGTTGCTCCTCTCAAAAGTTGAATTGTCCGATATGCTGTTATTATAAAAGACAAATCTAAACTGAAAATAAACTTCTGTCGTTTGTTTTTTATTTCCTTGCTTATTATCGAAGCTGATCCGATGAGAAGTGAAGAGGCAATATTGAAACAGAAAAAAACGACAAATTTCTGTCGAAATTTGTCGTTTTTCTGTGAAGGGCGGACAAAAAAGATATTTTTGCTCCTTTTCGTTTGGGTTTGAACTGTTGCGCACAATTAATCGTTTGGACTTTGGATGGCTTGGAAATATATCTCCGTTTTCATCTCTGTTTATAGGAATAGCTTTGAGATGGAATTTTATGCTTCTACAAGGACACCATATATCCATTTCATATTTTTCTTTTTCTCCTCTGTATGTAAAATCTCCACCACAGCGAACGACCTAACACCATGTAAATAATTCAATCATCACTCGGGGACACATGCCGTTTGGGCACTCGTATGAAAAAGCAAATTTGTCATCTTTTTCTATACCGAGTCTACAATTATCAGCGTTCCCTTCAATGGCTGTTAACTCAAATCCCCAATCTTCGACAACCCATTTTTTCATAGCTTGTTCTCCTTCAAGGTTTTACAACTTGCAATCAGCATTCGTCTAATTCGTCCGCAAAGATTTCTATAATTTTTATAGATCGCTTCGTCTATGCCGTTTGTATTATATAAAAGTTGCAACCAGCCTTCTGTTTCGCTGCATTCTTTAAGAGCGATTTCAAATTTTGATAGCATATCTGCTTTGCTCTGTCCATAATTTGCCTCTCGGATATTGGCATAAATACTGCTTGAGCTTTTGCGAATTTGAAAAAGAGTATTAGAAGAAGCTTTTATATTTCGACAAAGCAATTCTATATCAGTTGCAAGCTGTTCTGAATATATCAGCAAGTAGTTTTTAGCCATAATATCACCTCTTTATGTGTATTATACCATATCGGAGAAGATAATGCAAGGTCTTTTTGTTTCGCGCCTCTCCATCACGCCGAAGGCGTGTATATCATCAAGGCGCAAGCCTTGAATATCATCAACACGAAGTGTTGCATATCATCAAGCCGCAGGAAGATGCACGCTGACGCGTGATGAGATACAAGGGCGGCAAGCCGCCCTTGATGATATACGCCGCACTTCGTGCGTCGATGATATGCCAAGCCTGCGGCTTGGATAAAAAAATTCGACAAGTCGAAACTTGTCGAATTTTTTGGTGACCCGTGGGAGAATCGAACTCCCGTTACCGCCGTGAAAGGGCGGTGTCTTAGCCGCTTGACCAACGGGCCGGTGGTAGCGGGAATTGGACTTGAACCCATGACCTACCGGGTATGAACCGGTTGCTCTAGCCAACTGAGCTATCCCGCCACATTGATTTTTTACGTTCGTTTTTGGTGTGCTTTTCGCTCACCCGTTGAACGCTCAAATATTATACCACATAAGAACGCGTTTGTCAACACTTTTTTTGAAATTTTTTGCCCTTTTTTTGCTTTTTTTGAAAAAATATTCTTTGCGCTGTTATATTAGAGCTTGTGTAAGGGAAGGGGAAGTGAATTTGACAGGGGGATTGATTTTAACTCATTCCTCTCTTATAAGGATAGATTGGTTATCCTTCAGCGTGGTTACGGGGAACTTTGAGCAGGCCTTCAGCTGCTCGTAGTCCTCCGCGCGGTCGTCGCTGTAGTGGCAGATAAGGATGCCGCTGTATAATCCAAGCCCCGAGAGGTCGGTCAAGCCAAACGTGTCCTTATCGTACTTTGCCACATGGGCTATATTTGCCGACGCGATGTGCGCTCCCGCACTGCCGCCGATATAAACCGCGCCGCCCTGGACGTAGTCGATAATTGTCTTATCAAAACCCGCCTCACGAATACGCTTTATCGTACCGAATGTATTGCCGCCGCTGATGTAAATGGCATCTATATCAAGACCGAAAAAGGGCGCGGGGGCATAATAATTAAAAACATAAATGTTCTTTTTCTGAAATCCGAAGGCGGACAGACGGCTATGATATTTTCCGCTTTTTATCTTCTCTTCGGTTGCTTTCTCGTTGGGAAAATACAAGACCTTGCAATCCTTCATGGGTTTGCAGAGATGGTCGGATATGAATTTTGCCGACTCGGGGTTGCCGAAGTCACTTGATGATAATATTAGCTTCATTTCATTCTTCTGTTTGGTACTTTGTGTTGTAACTTACTATAAATTGAGATTTGTCGGAGTATCGGATATGTTTTTGTCTCTGCAAGTCTTTGAAAAGGATTTACCTGAACTTTATTAGCTTGGTGCTGTGCGAATATGGTGCGATAATTAAACAGATTCCCCATACATTTGTTGCGTATGGGGAGATCTTTTTTACTGTATTATTATTTCAGCTTTGCGAGAGCGGCGTTGACACCGTCAAGGTTCTCGCGGTATTTTGCAAGCTTTGCCTTTTCACCCTCGACAACTGCCGCGGGTGCTTTTGCCACAAAGCCCTCGTTGGAAAGCTTCTTTTCAAGTCTTTCTATCTCGCCGTGAAGCTTCTTTGCCTCGCCCTCAAGTCTTGCCTTTTCCTTTTCCATATCAATGATATCGGAAAGGGGAAGAAAGATAGTGGCGGAGTCGGTGATTATCTGCACAGCGTCGTCGGCGCTGATAACGCCTTCAAAGCTGTCTGCTATATCAACCTCAGACGCGGAGGCGAGACGGGCAAAGAATACCTTTGCGCTGTCATTGAATGCATCTGTGTACTTGGTGGCGATATATACCTTTGCCTTGCGGGAGGGGGGAACATTCATCTCGTTTCTTCTCGCGCGGATCGCCTTGATAGCGGTGATGACCTTGGTCATCTTCTCAGCGTCGTCGGCAAAGCACAGCGCGCTGTCCGCCTTCGGATATGCGGAGATCATGATGCTCTCGTCGGAGTGGGGCAGGGACTGGTAAATTTCCTCTGTGATAAAGGGCATGAAGGGATGGAGCAGCTTGAGTGTGCCTGTGAGGACATACGCAAGAACATTCTGCGCCACAATGTTTCCTTCGCTCTCCTTATCGTTGAGTCTTGCCTTGGTAAGCTCGATGTACCAGTCGCAGAAGATATCCCATGTAAAGTCGTAGATGGAAGCAAGAGCTACGCCGACCTCGTATCTGTCAAGGGCGTTTGTCACCTCAGCCGCAAGCTTGTTGAACTCATTGAGTATCCACTTATCCTCAGCCGCAAGCTTGTCTGACTCGGGGAGCTTGACCTCGTCTATTGTCAGATTCATGCGGACAAATCTTGAGGCGTTCCACAGCTTGTTGGCAAAGTTTCTCGCCGCCTCTATCTTCTCGTCGGAGAAGCGCATGTCATTTCCGGGAGAGTTGCCCGTAGCGAGAGCGTAACGGAGAGCGTCCGCGCCGTAGTTCTTGATGACCTCAAGGGGATCGATACCGTTTCCGAGGGACTTGGACATTTTGCGTCCCTGCGCGTCACGGACAAGTCCGTGGATAAACACGGTATTGAAGGGCTCTTTGCCCATATGCTCAAGTCCGGAGAATATCATACGCGCTACCCAGAAGAATATGATGTCATATCCTGTTACAAGGGCGCTCGTGGGATAATATTTCTCAAGCTCTGCTGTCTTGTCGGGATAGCCGAGGGTAGAGAAGGGCCAGAGAGCGGAGGAGAACCATGTGTCAAGCACGTCGTTTTCCTGATGTACCTTTGCTCCGCACTTGGGGCAGGTGTCGATGTCGGTCTTGGAAACGGTCATCTCACCGCAGTTGTCGCAATAGAAGGCGGGAATTCTGTGACCCCACCAGAGCTGACGGGAGATACACCAGTCGTGTACGTTCTCCATCCAGTTTACGTATATCTTGCTGAAGCGCTCGGGAACGAACTTTACAGTGCCGTCACGAACTACATCGAGAGCGGGCTTTGCCAGAGGCTCCATCTTTACAAACCACTGATTTGAGGTAAGAGGCTCAACAGTCGTTCCGCAACGGTAGCATGAGCCGACGTTGTGCTTGTGGGGAACGGTCTTTATGAGATAGCCCTCTGCCTCAAGGTCGGCGACAAGCGCCTTGCGGCACTCATATCTGTCCATTCCCTCATACTTGCCGGCGTGGGCGTTCATGGTAGCGTCGTCGTTCATGACCTTGATCGGCTCAAGACCGTGTCTCTGACCTCCAAGGAAGTCGTTGGGGTCGTGAGCGGGGGTTATCTTTACGCAGCCCGTACCGAATCCGATCTCAACATAGTCGTCGGCGACAACGGGGATCTCTCTGTTTACGATGGGGAGAATGAGGGTCTTGCCTATAAGATGCTTTGTAGCCTCATCCTCGGGGTTGACAGCGACGGCTGTGTCGCCGAACATTGTCTCAGGACGGGTGGTAGCCACCTCAACGTAGCCGTCCTCGCCCTTG